>NZ_JAAQWY010000087.1:0-773 GCF_012985765.1 Pseudomonas sp. WS 5071
TTGGTTTCGGCCAGCACCTCTTGCAGGCGCTGACGATAGCGGGCGGCTTCGATCGAAGTGCCGATATTGTCAGAAATCAGTTCAAACAACCCGATATCACGCTCGTTCAGCGGGCGCAGAAAGCCCAGCTCGATCACGCCGTTAACCCGATCATCATCACTGGTCGGGATCACCAGCACACTGTGCGGGCTGCCCTGACCCAACCCGGAGGTTACCTTGAGGCTGTAGTCTGCAGGCACGTTATCCAGACGAACCAGCTGATCTTGCTGTGCGGCTTGCCCGACAATGCCTTCATCGTTGTGAATCAGCTGGTCTTGCGCTTCTTGCTCACGGGAGAAACCATAGCTGGCGACACGCTTGAGGCCACCGTGGTCTTCACGCACGTAAACTGCCGCCACCACCGACCCCAGATACTGGGCGCAGAACTGCAGGATATTGCGCCCCAACATGTTCAGGGTCAGACGGCCCAGCACCTGTTCGGCCAGTTCAGTCTGGCCGTTACGCAACCAGGCCTGCTGTTCAAGGCGCTGCGCCGTCTTGATCTGCGACTCGAAAGCATTGTTGTAACTCTCTGAAAGACTGAGCAAATCACGGCGACCGATATAAGCCAAAAAGCCGCCCAGTCCCAATACAAAACACAAGTACAGGGCAATACTGATAATCGTGGTACGGCTCACATCTTCGCTGCGCGCTACGCGCAGTTGCTGCTCCATTTGAATGAAGTCGCCATATTCCTTACGAATTTCATCACTCAGGCGTTTGCCACGGCCGGC
>NZ_JAAQWY010000088.1:0-752 GCF_012985765.1 Pseudomonas sp. WS 5071
GAGCACGAGGTCGGAAGCCTCGCGTTTGAATTCAGCAGAAAAGGAACGGCGTTGTTTGGTCATCTGACACCTCGATCTGGCGAGCATTCTCGCCTAAATGGGTGTCCGGTTTCATTAGACCACTACAATCTGCTTGCTCTTTGGATATACCGAAAAGACGGAAACTCGATAACGCTCAACACAACAGATTTGGGTTGGACTGATGGCTAGCTACACGATATGAGCATGTTGCTTGCGCAGTCCTACGGAAAAGTCTGAAGGGTGATGTCGTATAAGCAGAAATTAGTCTTCTCTTAATGCTCTTTGTTGTGTGGGTACTCGCTTTTAGTAAGTTTCGTTTTAGTGTTTCTAAATAGGTGGATAACAACCTCAACTGCCAATGTAGGTGTGTTGAATAAAAGTGTGGCTGTCAAGACGACGGCTTAAGGACGATATAAATGAATGGACTCTATGATAAAGCAGGTATTCAGATACACGAAAACGACACTGCCAAAGGTGTGGATGATGAGTGTGAGTTGCTCGAAGAGCCGAACGATTTGATTGTTGGTTTGGCACACGATGACGCGCAAAGAGAAGAAAGCCACGTTTCAGGCGCGAAGATGGCGAGCTTTAAGTTAAGCCCTAGGGATGCTCCGATCAACTTGTCGTGCAGCCGCGGCAAGTTGCAATTTTCCAGGCACCTACAGCGTCATTGGACGAAAAGTGACCGAAAAATCATGTACGGAGAGCTTTTTCGACCGGTTCTCCGTGTT
>NZ_JAAQWY010000010.1:0-146194 GCF_012985765.1 Pseudomonas sp. WS 5071
TGCGGCGTTCGTCGTCAGTCAGGCCTTCCGGGTTTTTCCAGAGGGCGATGTCGGCGGTCATGTTGACTTCTTGCGGCATCCAGTGGTTTGCGCAGCCGTCGAGGTACTTCTGCCAGGCCCAGTCGTATTTGAACGGCACGAGCTGGTTAAGGTCGGCACGGCAGTTGATCATCATCTTTTCATCAACGGCGACACGGGCGCTGGCGCCTTCGAGCTCGGCCAGACCTTCAGCCACATCCAGCGTGTTCAGGGCGGACTTGGCGCGGATGATGGCAGGCGTATCGTCGGCTGTGACCTGACGTGCCTTCATAGCCTCCTGATCGCCAACGCTATTGAGTGCATCCAGCGCGGTGGAAACGGGTTGCACCGCAGGTGTGCCAAGGTCTTCGGTATCAGAACTGTCCCAATTCAACATAGGGGTTTCCTTTTGGGGAGGCGGATTTCGGCCACGAGCTGTGGTTGTCAAATAGTGTGGGCTAAATGAAAAAACACATCATGTAGTGTTTCTGTTTGCTTGTTGGCACACCATATAGTCGAAGGCATGAAGGGTCAACCTGAAATCTCCTGGCGGCCTACACGCTGGAATAGGTGAATCTGATAGCCTTTGGCGACTTTCCCCTTGCGCAGGCCCGTCATGGACTATTTCGCAGCGCTGAGTGCTTTTGTCGAAGCAGCACAGGCCAATAATTTTTCCCGGGCAGCCGAAAAACTGTCGATCAAAGCCTCGACGGTTTCGCGGTATATCAAGGACCTTGAGCAGGATCTGGGCATTGCCTTGTTCAATCGTTCCACCCGCACCTTGCGCCTGACCGAAGGCGGAGAGACATTCCTGCAACATGCGGTGTGCGTACTCGACGCGCTGGATCACGCCAAACAGGCAACGTCTTCGCTTAATCAGCACCCGCGCGGCCTGTTGAAACTGAATGTTCCCCCCGCATTCGCCCGTCAGCACATTCTGCCGTTACTTGGCGAATTCATGTCGCGACACCCCGAGGTCCGGCTGGAACTGACACTGGACGATCACCACGTAAGCCTGATCAATGCCGGTGTCGATCTGGCCGTGCGTATTGGCGTCTTGCCCGACTCAAGCCTAAAGGCGCGCAAACTGGCCAGCGAGCGGACATTGGTGTGTGTCAGTGCGGCCTATGCACAGCAACACCCGGCCCCGGCAATGCCCCAGGAAGTGAGCGCGGTGTTGCTCAATGGCAACCTGCCGGAGGAGGTTTTTTTTGTGCCGGCTTTCGGGCATACCCACGCGGTCGAACGCGTGCCCGTGGCGGGGCCTTTGCGGATCAATGACCTGGACGCGCAATTGCTCGCGGTGGAGCAAGGGCTCGGCGTGGCGTGTTTGCCGGACTGGCTGGTGGCCCGGAAACTGGCGTCCGGGGCCTTGGTGCAATGGCTACCGCAGTGGCAAGTGCAAGCCACACACGTGCCTGCATCGCTGTGGCTGGTGTACCCACCCAAGCGCACCGTGTCTTCCAAGGTGCGCTGTTTCATCGACTTTATGGTCGAGCGGGTGGGCAGTCCGGCGTATTGGCAGCCGTGAGGTTCAACTGAAGCGGATATCCAGTGCCCGCAGGTAGGTTTGCAAACCTGCGTCCTGGATCGGAATCAGAAACGCCTCACTGTCCGACTCATTGAAATGCGCATGCCAGTAGCCTGGCGGCGTGACAAACGCCAGCCCCGGTGCCCAGTCGACCCGGGTCGGATTGCGGATCTGACCGGTCTCGTCAATGTCCGTGCCTACCAAGGTGTAACACCCTGACGGGCAGTCAATGATGAAGTCCAGAGCAATGGATTGGTGGCGGTGGGGTTTCTGTACAGAACCAGCAGGCAAAATCCCGTACATCGCCCACAACACGTGGGTCACTGTGCGTGTTTGGGGGAAATGCCGGTTGCCCAGCAGGATGCTGATACGGCTGCGGTCCTGAGCCCTCGGGTCATCGGCAGCTTCGCGCAGTTTGGCGTTGGCTTTATGGGCCGGGTACAGCGTGGCGCTGAATTGCTGTTGGGTGGGGGTAACACCCAGATAGCGCAACAGCGGCTCATCGTGGACGTAGTAAAAACGTGCGTCCTCGCTGGCATCCAGCTCGACAGCCTCCATTCCCGGGACAGCGATAAAACACCCTTTCTCCCATTCAAACGCCACATCGCCTTGCGCCAACCCACCGCGTCCAGCGATGACATACAACACCTGCGACGTCGCAGTCGGGGACAAGGTCAGGCGTTCACCGGCATTGAGCCGGATAAAACTCGCCAGCAGCCCCGGCCCGGTTGCGGGCCCTTCACAGCCCAGTGCATCACTCAGGTCTAAAGGGATAAGACGGCTAGGGCCAGCGTCGTACAGCGATGATGGAAAGTTCTGATAAGGAATACGCGAAATCAACCCGGCGCTAATCGGATTCGCCGCCTTGCTGTACTCGAAATATTCAGCGTCATGCTCGGCATCCAGCAGATCAACGTGGTGCAGTGAAGCGTTCAGGCTATTCATGTAAACCCCTTCTTCTTGTAAGTGGCCTAACGGGTACAGGTGCAAGCCACTATACGAAGCGACTGCGCCAGCATTAAGGCCTCAAACGGAACAGCTGTTGTGCCGGGAAGGGGCGCAAACGTTGTCTTGCGCGGCGATATACAGATTTCAAATTTCAGAAAATACCTTCAAGACCTCCGAAATGCCTCTAATACAGTGCTCCTCTCAATACCCATGGGGAGCAAGGCAACGAAACACAGAGCGTACTTAAGCGCCGGTAGTACAGTTTTGTGATCTGCCGAAAGACCTGCTGCCTGCTTTTTTAATGGGGTATTCATCAAACCGAATGCTGCTCGACTATACGCACAGGCCTGACTTCACGTGCTCGATGGCCGATCGACTTGTTGTCTGGAGTCAAGATGAGAATGAAATGGCTGAAGGCAACTGGGCAGGCCACCACTGCAAGGTGTGTGACGAGCAAGCCATGAAGGAACAGGCGCGTCGGGCCGCGTTATTGCGTGCAAAACAGGGCCGGCAATGGGTCGTCCCGCCACCACGTCCAAGGCTTTCAAAATAAAACGGCAGCCCCTACAAGGAATGTAGAGCCATGAAGCATGGCTGGTCATGCCGTAGCGCTTGGTTATCGTGGCGGATCGATAGCTCCAGGTCGATGTTCAAGCCTGATGTTTTCAGCAATTGTTTGAATTTCAAGGCAGTCACCGGCTATTGAGTGAGGCGATCTGATGTCCCACGGAACTCCTGCCGTCCCGTACCAGTCAGCACTCAAAGCCCACTCACAAACAGGTGCTGACACTCATGCAAATTTCTCTCACGCAACAGGTGGCGCTGGTCACGGGCGGCAGTTCCGGGATTGGCGCGGCCAGTGCCCGGGCGCTGGCGGCAGCCGGTGCCGCGGTGGTGGTGCATTACAACGCGCAGGCGCAACCCGCACAGGCGCTGGCGGCCGAGATCAATGCGGGCGGAGGCAGGGCGATTGCCCTTGGCGGGGATGTGTCGAAAGAGGCGGATGTCGAGCGTTTGTTCGAGCGGACACTGGAGACGTTCGGGTATCTGGACATTCTGCTGGCCAATTCCGGCATTCAGCAGGATGCCCCGGCAGCCGAGATGACCCTGGAGCAATGGAACGCCGTCATCGGTGTCAACCTGACGGGGCAGTTTCTGTGCGCACGGTCAGCGCTGCGCATCTTCAACCGTCAGGGCATTCGTGAAGGGGTGTCGCGGGCGGCGGGCAAGATTATTCACATGAGTTCGGTGCATCAGGTGATTCCGTGGGCCGGGCATGTGAATTACGCGACCTCCAAAGGCGGGCTGGACATGTTGATGCGCAGCCTGGCGCAAGAAGTCAGCCATCAGAAAATCCGTATCAATAGTATTGCGCCGGGTGCGATCCGCACGGCCATCAACAGTGATGTCACCGAAGGTGAAGCGGAACAGGCCCTTCTGACGTTGATCCCGTACGGTCGCGTGGGCGAGGCCGAAGATGTGGCCAACGCCGTGGTATGGCTGGCCAGCGATGTGTCCGACTACGTGGTGGGCAGCACGTTGTTTATTGATGGCGGCATGAGCCTTTATCCGGAGTTCCGCGGCAATGGTTAAACCCGATACCGAAACTCAACGTCACATCGAAGCTCATGGCATCATCGGCGACATGCGCACCGCAGCGTTGGTGAATGACACAGGCAGTGTGGATTTTTTCTGCTGGCCGGAGTTCGACAGTCCTTCAATCTTCTGCGCGTTGCTCGACAGCCCCGAGGCCGGCATCTTTCAGTTGGCACCGCACATGCCGGACGCCCGGCGTGAACAAATCTACCTGCCTGACACCAATGTTCTGCAAACCCGCTGGCTGAGCGCGCAAGCGGTGGTGGAAGTCACGGATCTATTACCCGTCAGTGATTCTGCTGAGGCGTTGCCGGTCCTGATGCGTCGAGTGCGGGTGGTCAGTGGCCGGGCGGCCTTTACCGCGCGCTGCGCGGTGCGTCATGACTACGCCCGGGCCGACACGCAAGCCCGGGCGCAAGGCGCGGATGTGTATTTTGAGGCGTCTGGCCAACCGTCGTTGCGTCTGGTTGCCAGCCAGCCTTTGACCGTTGAGCATCAGGCGGCGTGCAGTACGTTCATGCTGGAGCAGGGGCAGACTGCGGAGTTTATCCTCGGCGCAGCTCAAGACCCGCGCGTCCGTCTGGGCAGCAGCGAGCTGGCGCTGCAGCACACGGTGCAGTTTTGGCGGCAGTGGCTTGCGCAATCGACTTACCGCGGACGTTGGCGCGAAATGATCAATCGCTCGGCATTGGCGCTCAAACTCCTGACCTCGCGCAAAGAGGGGGCAATTATTGCGGCCGCCACCTTTGGCCTGCCCGAAACCCGCGGCGGTGAACGCAATTGGGACTACCGCTACACGTGGATTCGCGACGCTTCCTTCACGGTTTACGCTTTTGTCCGACTCGGTTTTGTCGAAGAGGCCAACAGTTTCATGCGTTGGTTGCGCAGTCGTGTTGGCGATTGCTGCGATCAGCCGCTCAAACTCAACATCATGTATGGCATCGACGGTCGCCGTGAACTGCCGGAACGTGAGCTGGATCACCTGGCCGGCCACGGCGGCGCCACCCCCGTGCGCGTGGGCAATGGCGCGGTGGATCAAGTGCAGTTGGACATCTATGGCGAGCTGCTGGATGCGGTGTATTTGACCAACAAATACGGCGAGGCCATCAGCCATGAAGGCTGGCAGCACGTGACTCGCCTTGTTGATGAGGTGTGTGAGGTTTGGGATCAAAAAGATGTGGGCATTTGGGAAATGCGCGGCGAGAAGCATCACTTCCTGCATTCGCGGCTGATGTGCTGGGTGGCGCTGGACCGTGCCATCCGCCTGGCGTCAAAGCGTTCGCTGCCTGCCCCCTTTGAGCGTTGGAACGCTGCGCGTCAGGCCATTCACGCGGATATCTGGGACAACTTCTGGAACCCAGAACGCGGGCATTTCGTGCAATACAAAGGCGGCACGGCGCTCGACGGTTCCATGTTGTTGATGCCGCTGGTGCGTTTTGTCGGCGCCACAGATCCGCGCTGGTTGGCGACCTTGCAGGCGATTGAACGCACGTTGGTGCGCGATGGCATGGTGTACCGCTACCTGAATGAGGAAGAGGGCATGGACGGCCTTGAAGGCACCGAAGGGGCGTTTGCGGCCTGTTCGTTCTGGTACGTGGAATGTCTGGCGCGAGCCGGACAGGTAGAAAAGGCGCACCTGGAGTTCGAACAGCTGCTGCGTTACGCCAACCCCCTGGGCTTGTATGCCGAAGAGTTCGATTGCCATGCCAGGCATCTGGGCAACACGCCCCAGGCGCTGACCCATCTGGCGTTGATCAGCGCCGCCAGCTTTCTGGACCGCAAACTGGACCATCAGAAAACCCAGTGGCAACCCTGAATGCAAAAGCCCCGACGCAGGTGTGTCGGGGCTTTTTGGGTGCTGCCGGTAACGCTTAGAACGTGTACTTGGTGGTCAGCATCAGGCTGCGCGGCTCACCGTAATAGGTGGTGTTGAAGTTGCCCAGACCGGTGAGGTACTTCTTGTCGAACACGTTGTTGGCGTTGAGGTTGAACGTCAGGTGCTCGTTGTACTCGTAACGGGTCATCAGGTTGACCAGGGCGTAGCTGTGCTGCTCGATGATGTCGTAGTCGCCTTTGGCATCGTTATAGATCTTGCCGTAGAACGGGCTTTGCCAGTTCACGCCGCCCCCGACGGTGACTTTGTTCAACAGGCCCGGCAGGCGGTAGGTGGTGAACAGCTTGGCCACGTTTTCGGGTTTGGTGGTTTCCAGCGGATAGCCGTACACACGCTCGCCGTCGTCCGAGCGGGTCTGGGCGTAGGTGTAACCGGCGCTGATGTTCCAGTCCGGCATGATTTCACCGCTCAGTTCGAACTCCACCCCTTTGGTGGTCGCACCGTCGAGCGATTCAAAAATGCCTTCGTTGGTATTAGGGTTGGTGCCAATCTGGATCGGCAGTTTCTTCTGCTCGGTACGGAACGCGGCAATGCTGGCGTTCAGCCGACCATCGAAATATTCGCTTTTGAGGCCGATTTCGTAGCTGTTGCCCTCAGTCGGCGCCAAGGTGGTGCCCGAAGCGCTTCTATTGGTGACCGGTTTGTAAATTGAGGTGTAGCTGGCGTAGACCGAATAGGTGTCGTTGATGTCATACACGGCACTGGCGTAAGGCGTCACACGGCCATGCTGCTTGGACGTGGTTTTGTTGTCCTCAAAGGTGGGCGGTGCTTGTACGTAATATTTGTAGGTGCTGTTGTACTGGAAATCGCTGACACGGCTGCCAAGGATCAACGACAGGTCGTCAGTCGGTTTAAAACGTGCGGCGATGTAAGCGCTGTTCTGGTTTTGGTTGGTCTCGTACTTGCCGTTTTTCGGGAAGTCCGGCTTCGGGTATTTGCCCTTCCAGTCGAAAATACTGCCCGGGACATTTTCGATCAGGCTGCCGTCAAAGGTCGCGCCGGTTTGGCGTGACTCTTGGGAGGTATAGCCCACGACTAGCTCATGCTCGCGCCCGAACAGGCTGAACGGCCCGGTGGCGTTGAGATCGAAGGTGTTCTGGACGCGATGACCCTCCCACTTGCCCCAATAGAAGAACATGCCTTCGCCCGTGACCGGATTGGGCATGCCGCCACTGGCCGAGCCCAACTGGGTGTCGTGATCGTTGACCTGCTGGTTCAAGGTGCCTTTGATTTTCCAGTCATTGGCAAACCGGTGTTCCAGCGACGCAAAGGTGGTGCGCGCCTGCACGTCGCGACGGCTCCAGTCGGTGGCCGGGTTGAACGAGCGGCTGAAATCGGTCTTGGTGTAGTTGGAGAAGTAGTACGGATTACCCGTCCAGGATGAGCCGCGCGGCTTGATGTTCTGGTAGTCCATGCCAAAGGTAAACAGCGTGTCCGGCGTGATATCGGCTTCAAGGATGCCGTAGAACACCTGATTCTTTTTTGAGTAATGGTCAATGTAGGAATCAGCGTCCTGCAACGCGGTGACGAAGCGCCCGCGCACGCTGCCGTCTTCGTTCAACGGTCCGGATACATCGGCTTCAGTGCGGTAGTTGTCCCACGATCCCGCGCTGCCGGTGATCGAAGCCTTGAATTCACGGGTCGGTTTCTTACGGATCAGGTTCACGGTGGCTGAAGGCTCGCCCGAGCCCGACAACAGGCCGGTTGCGCCTTTGACGATGTCGACGCGGTCATACAAGGCCATGTCGACTTTGGTGGCGCCCTCGTCGAAAACGCCGTCGTACATCGAGTTAACACCGTCGTACTGGAAGTTGGTGATGGCGTAACCGCGGGCCGAATACTCCATGCGGTCGCTGTCATACGCCTGGGTCGAAATGCCCGGCGCGTTGCGCAGCACATCGCCAATGCTTTGTGCGCCCTGGTCATCCATGTTCTGGCGGGTGACGACCGTCACGGTCTGTGGCGTTTCCCGAATCGAAAGCGGTAGTTTGGTCGAACTGCTGGTGGCGCCCGTAGTGTAGGAACCTGTGCCTTCGGTGGTCAGGGAATTGCCGATTCCTTGACCGGAGATGGTAGTAGCCCCCAGCTCCAGCCCTTTGCCTTGTGGTGTGCTGAGGATGACGGTATCACCGTTGAGCTGGTAGGACATGCCGCTGCCTTGTAGCAGGGTTTCCAGGGCTTTGACCGGTTCCAGTGAGCCGGACACGGCATGCGATTTGATCCCTTGAACCTGATCGGCGCTGTACAGGATCTGCAGGTTGGCCTGCTTGCCCAGTTCGTTCAGCGCGTTGGCCAGCGATTGTGCCGGGATGTTCAAGGCCACCGGGGCCGCTTGAGCAAGGGATGAACCCAGCAGCACCGAGGCTACCAACGCACTGGACAACAGCGTGCGGCGAACGGTCTGGCGCTGGGTAGCGATCGAAAGCGGGGTCCGTCTCAAGTTTGGTCGTTGCATTACGTGCCGAAGCTCCGAAGGAGGGGGTAATTGTCTGTTAATGGGAATAGTTATTAGACGCAGCTCGATTGATAAACCGGAAAGAAGTGCCTGAAAAAAGGTCGATTAATTTTTGGCAGGCACCAACCCCAGTCGGTAGCGGCACGTAAAGGCTTATGGGGCAGGGGGCTTCAAGCGGGTTCCAGCGCCGTGCTGACCTTACCGCTGTCCATGCGCACCAGATGGTCAGCGACGTCGAAATAACGGTCGTCGTGGGAAATGACGATGATGGTCTTGCCCAGCCGCTTCAGGTCCGGCAGCAATTCGGTATAGAAAATCCTGCGGAAGGTCGGGTCCTGATCGGCAGCCCATTCATCGAACACCAAGACCGGGCGCTCTTCGAGCCAGGCGTTCACCAGCGCCAGGCGCTTGCGCTGGCCCGTCGACAGGTCGGTGGTGCTGAACTGCCCGCCATTGATGCTGACCTTGTGCGATATTTCGAGGCGCTTGAGGTATTGCTCGGCATCCTGCGGGATGTTCATGTCGCCCTGCACCACGTCGTCGAACAGGTAGTAATCGGCAAAAATCGTCGTAAACAGCTGCCGATAATCGTCGCGGCTGTGTGCCGTCACGGCTTGCCCGTTGAGACGGATTTCGCCCTGTTGGGGGGCATACAGGCCCAGCAACAATTTGATCAGGGTGGTTTTGCCACACCCGTTTTCACCGACGATGAACACAATGTCGCCCGCATTGATCTTTAGGTTGACCGGCCCCAGACGAAACGGCGCGCTGCCGTCTACAGGCGCGAAGCTGTAGCTCACATCCACCAGTTCAAGGCAGTTAACGGTGTTGTCCTGTGCAGCAGGTTCACTGAGCAGCAGGTGCGGTTCGGGGGAATTGAACTGCTCGGAGAGGTCTGCAATGCGGCGCAAGGCAATTTGCGCGCGACTGATGATTGGCAGGGTGCTGATCATGTGCTCCAGCGGGCCTTTCATGTACAGCAGCACCAGTACAAAACCGCTGATTACGCCGGGGTTGGTGCTGGGCCATAACGACTGCATGGCGAGCGCCAGGCCAATGACCACAAAGAACAACATCGAACCCAGGCTCTTGGCGATCACGAAGGTGTTGATCGAACGCACTTGTATGTCACAGATTTTCTGCGCGGTGCGCTGGATGCCCGAGACGAACATGCGTTGGCGGCGCGCACGGTGAATGCGCAGCTCCTTGGCGCCTTCTGCGATGGCGTTGTAGTGCTTTTGCAAATCGTCTTCGGCTTCGCGGGCTTCATTGAAACCGTTCAGGCCGTGGCCGCGCGCGATGTACTGAATCACCGTGCCGATGACGATGGCCACCAGCATCATCAGGAACATCGGCCACGAGAGCATGGCCAGATAGCCCATGCAGCCCAGTGTTACTGTCAGGGAAATCGCCAGTGGCGCGAAGGCAAAAGCGAAGTCGCTGATGGTGTCGACGTCATGGGTCAGGACGGGAATCAGGCGATGGCTGCGATAGCGCTCGATCTGCGAGATGGGCGCTGACAGGACCTTTTCCCCCAACTCTTTGCGCAGCCGGGCGATGATGTGCTGGCCAACATAGTTGCTGCCGATGTCTGAACAAATGGTGCTGATGAGCGCCAGTAGGCAGAGTCCGGCAAACAGAGCAACCACCTGATGGGTGAGGCCGCCCTCGGCGTGCAAGGCACTGTTGATGGTGGCCAACAACACCGTGACGCTCAGGCCGCCCACCATGCCGAGCAGGACGGACAGGCTGACAATGAGCCGGAACGGCTTGAGCAGGTGGAGCAGTTCTCGAAAAACCCCGGGGGTGGGGCGTGGCGTGGCGGGCTGGCTCATAAACAAAAGTTCCTTGAATCACGGGAAGGACAGTCTTTTGTGAACGAGTGATTAGGCCGGGGATTTAGCAGGCGTCACGCCGGGGTTGTCGCTGTCGAGGGGCGAGGCTGCGAATTCTTGCGCAGCCTCGTGTAGACGCTAAAGCGCGCGCTGTACCCGGAAACCTACCCAGTCCCCCCGCGTCTGCGGGTAGATGTCATTGCGGTTGCCCGAGCGGGAGAATACCGGCGCTTCGCCCCAGTCGTTGCCGCGAATCTGGCGCAGTTCGCAGGTGCTGTCCGTCACCCAGGCGCTGCCGTCAGTGGGAGCGCCCACGTAGTCGTTGTGTTTGCAGTCTTCGAGCCACTCGTAAACGTTACCGTGCATGTCATACACGCCGAACGCATTGGCCGGGTAACTGCCAACGGGCGAGGTGTAGCTGTAGCCATCGGTCGGGCCATATGTGTTGGCATGTTTGGCGATGCTGTATTCCTTGCCTTCATCCATGGGGAAGGGGAAGGGGCCGCTCGAACCTGCCCGGGCGGCATATTCGCGGGTGGCTTCGCTGACCATGCGATAGGGTTTGCCTGTCTTTTTCGAGAGCCAGCTGACGTAGTGTTTGACATCGTCAAAGTCCATGCACACCGCCGGTTGGCGCGGACCCTGCGGGTAGCGCGGTTTGCTGGCAATGCACGCGCGTCCCGGCCGGTCGTCGCCGTCGGCTATCGTGACCCCGGTGTCCCTGATGTAGGCGTCAAACTCGGCGGCCGTGATCTGAAAGCGGCTAATGGCCAGAGGCTTGCTGAAGGTCACTTTATGCAGCGGGCCTTCATCCGGCTCGCGGCCGACTTCATCGAGCGGGGTGCCCATCATGAAGCTGCCGGTGGGTAACACCACCATTTCGGGGCAGTCCTTGCAATCTTTGAATACAGTACCCGGTTTGGCAGGTTCGTTTGCGTGGGCGAAAGCGGACAGACTGCACAGCATGGCAGCCAGCGAGAGGTGATACAGCGGGTTCAACGTCAACATGGTCAGCACGTTCACTTATTGAGGAGAAACGGGTTTGGCGGCGTTTTGCACGGTGTCCCACACGCGCAGGAAATTGCCGCCCCACAATTTGGCGATGTCGGCTTCTGAGTAGCCGCGTTGCAACAGCTCGGCCGTGACGTTGCGGGTCTCACTGACATCCTTCCAGCCATCGAGTCCGCCGCCATCATTGAAGTCAGAACTGATGCCCACGTGGTCGATACCGATTTTCTTCACGGCGTAATCAATGGCATCGCCGTAATCCTTGAGCGTGGCTTTCGGTTCCGCCTCGAGGATGTCGTACAGCCCGGCCGCGTACTCACCGAAGCGCTGCTCGGGCCAGACGGTGATAATCGCGTCGCCCGGCATCAGGGCCATTTCCAGGCTGTGCAATGGCGGCAAGTCGAACTGGCCGCGCAGGGTGTTGAGTTTGTCCTGACTGCTCTTGCTCAAGGGGCGCAGGTAGGTGGGGAAGCCGACAATTTGCACCACGCCGCCGCTGTCCTTGATCAGCTGCATTTCTTTGTCGCTGAGGTTGCGCGGGATGTCCACCAGCGCTCGCGGGGCCGAATGCGAGGCCACCATCGGCGTGCGGCTGAGTTGGCTGACTTGCTCCAGCGCCTTGGTCGACATCTGTGACACATCAATAATCACACCCAGATCGTTCAGGCGTCGTACCGCTTGCTTGCCGGTTTCCGACAGGCCGTCGAGGGCATCGGGCGTGTCATTGAAGAAAGGCAGCGGACGCGACGAGTCGGCCCAATCGTTATTGCCCACATAGCTGAAGCCGAACATGCGCATGCCGCGTGCGGCCCACATGTCCAGTTGATTGATGTCGTTACCCAACGGGTAGGCGTTGAGCATGCTGATAAAAATTGCGAATTTTCCTTCGCCGTGCAGGCGTCGGAAGTCATCCGGGGTGTAGGCGATGCCGACTTGGTTGGGGAAATCGCGGACCATGCCGGTGATGATCCGGTAGCGCGCTTGTTGCTCATTGCGCGCTGCCTCGACGAAGCCTGCGGTCGGGCGGTGGGGTGCGTTAGGGCCGTTCCAGATTTCCGGCCAGCCGAACACGGTCAGTGCTGCGCCGGATAACCGGCCCTTGGCTGCCTTGGCCAGGTCGAATTGACCGGGACCGTCCTGGTCGGTTTCGTTACCCGCTGTACCGAATTCCAGTGGCACGGTGATGTGGCTGTCAAACGACAACATGCGGTCCTGAAGCGCGTCGGCTTGCTTGATGATTTCCAGCGGGTAACCCGGATTGCCTCTGTAAAACGTGTCCCACACCAGAAAACCGCCACCGATGGCGGCAGCCAAGGCCAGGGGAAGACCGATCAACAGGGCTGTTTTAGAACGTGATTGAGTCATTGCCATCTCAGTAGAAATCCGCCGTCAAGGGGCAGGCGCGCGGCCTTTGCTATCTGGAGAGAACGAGGGGCATGACACGTAATTTAGGCAGGGATGCAGCGATGACTACTACGCTGTATCAGCCGCCCCGCCAGTCGTTCTTCGAGTTGAACCCTCCGCGTGCTGGGTGTGTGCATGGGCACGCCCGCGCCCCATCGTCCTCCCAATAGAACGCTAAGGCTCAAAAACGCAGTCTATTGCGCAAAACATATCGACTCTAAGCTGTTGCCACGAATCACGGGAGGTACACGATGAAACAGATTCTTGGCCTATACACAGCGCCGCGTCGTCACTGGGTAGGCGACGGTTTTCCGGTCCGCACGATGTTTTCTTACGATCAGATGGGCAAACACATCAGCCCATTCCTGTTGCTGGATTACGCAGGCCCCGCCGAGTTCACGCCCACTACCCAACGGCGTGGCGTAGGGCAACACCCGCATCGCGGGTTTGAAACGGTCACCATCGTTTACAAGGGCGAAGTCGAACACCGCGATTCCACCGGTAACGGCGGTGTGATCGGCCCCGGTGATGTGCAATGGATGACGGCGGCGTCCGGAATCCTGCATGAAGAGTTCCATTCCCAGGCATTCGCCCGCCGTGGCGGCACCCTGGAAATGGTCCAGTTGTGGGTCAACCTGCCCGCCAAAGACAAGATGGCTGCACCGGGTTATCAGGGCATCCTGGACCGGGACATCCCGGATGTGGCCCTCAAGGACAATGCCGGACACCTGCGTCTGATCGCCGGTGAGTTCGGAGGGCACCGCGGTCCGGCGCACACCTTTACCGACATTCAGGTGTGGGATATTCGGTTGCAAGCGGGCAAGTCGGCTACTTTTGATCTGCACGACGGCCACAACACGGCACTGGTGGTGCTGCAAGGTGCGGTGCAGCTCAATGGCCAGGAGGAGGTGCGTGAAGGCCAGTTGGCGTTGTTTGAACGCGACGGCACTCACGTGCATGTCGCTGCCGATCAGGATGCGGTGTTCCTGATCCTGAGCGGCGAGCCCATTGATGAGCCGATCGTGGGCCATGGTCCCTTTGTGATGAACAGCGAGGCCGAGATTCAGCAGGCGTTTGTGGATTTTCAATCGGGCCGTTTTGGTCGCATGCCCGCCTGACCTCAGTGTCGTAACGCGTGAAGCCGCACGTCCGGGCCATGAAGGGTCATGGTCCCGGTTCTTGATTCACTCATCAGAGGAATACCCTGTGACAACTTCTTACAAGCGTTTGGACAAGGATAATGCCGCCGTTTTGTTGGTGGATCATCAGGCCGGCCTGCTGTCGTTGGTCAGAGACATCGACCCGGACAAGTTCAAGAACAACGTGCTGGCCCTGGCGGATCTGGCCACGTACTTCAAGTTGCCAACCATTCTGACCACCAGTTTTGAAACAGGCCCCAACGGCCCGCTGGTGCCGGAGCTTAAGGCACAGTTCCCCGATGCGCCCTACATTGCCCGCCCGGGGCAGATCAACGCCTGGGACAACGAAGACTTCGTCAAGGCAGTCAAGGCCACGGGCAAAAAACAGCTGATCATTGCTGGCGTTGTGACCGAAGTGTGCGTCGCATTTCCGGCACTGTCAGCCCTGGCTGAAGGTTATGAGGTGTTCGTGGTCACGGACGCGTCCGGTACGTTCAACGAAATCACCCGTCACTCGGCCTGGGATCGCATGTCCGCCTCCGGCGCGCAGTTGATGACCTGGTTTGGCCTGGCCTGCGAGCTGCACCGGGACTGGCGTAACGACGTGGAGGGGTTGGGCGCGCTGTTCTCCAATCACATCCCGGACTACCGCAACCTGATTACCAGCTACACCACCTTGACGGCCAGCAAGTAAGCACGCTGGACGCTAACGTTCATGCGTCAGCGTCCTTCATGGTGGCGTCAAACCCGTTCAAAGATCACGGCGATCCCCTGACCACCGCCGATGCACATGGTGGCCAATGCATAGCGACCCTGAATGCGGTGCAGCTCATGGATGGCCTTGGTGGCAATGATCGCACCGGTTGCACCCACCGGGTGACCCAGCGCAATGCCCGAACCATTGGGGTTGACCTTGGCCGGGTCCATGTCCAGTTCTTGCATGACGGCACAGGCTTGAGCCGCGAAGGCGATATTGGCCTCGATCACGTCCATGTCGTTGATGGTTAACCCGGCGCGTTTAAGGGCCAGCCGGGTGGCGGGGACTGGCCCGAGCCCCATCAGTTCAGGCTCCACCCCGGCGTGGGCATACGCCACCAGTCGCGCCATGGGCGTGAGATTGCCCGAAGTCACGGCGCCAGCGCTGGCCAACACCAGCGCGGCGGCGCCATCGTTGAGGCCCGAGGCGTTACCGGCGGTGACGGTGCCATCTTTTTTGAACGCAGGGCGCATGCTGGCCAATTGTTCCAGCGAAGTGGCGCGCGGATGCTCATCGACACTGAACTGCGTGCTGCCTGTGCGGGCATGAATGTCGACCGGGGCTATCTGTCCCTTGAAGTAGCCCTGCGCGATGGCGTGGGCCGCCCGCAGTTGGTCTGCAAGCGCCAATTCATCTTGTAATTGGCGGCTGATGCCATTGCGTTCAGCGACGTTTTCAGCAGTGACGCCCATGTGCATGCCCTGAAACGGGTCGTGCAGCACCCCCAGCATGTAGTCTTGCAACATGCCATTGCCCATGCGTGCCCCCCAGCGTGCAGCGGGCAGCAAATACGGGCCGCGGCTCATGGACTCGACCCCGGCGCCGATGGCAAATTCGGCATCACCGAGCATCAGCGTATGGGCTGCACCAATGACGGCTTGCAAGCCCGACCCGCACAAGCGGTTAACGTTGTAGGCGGGCGTCTCTTTCGGGATACCTGCGCGCATCGCCGCAACCCGCGCGACGTAGGCGTCATGGGGTTCGGTAGGGATCACATTACCCATCACCACATGACCCATGCGCTCGGGATCGACCTGACTGCTGGACAGCGCAGCCGTCACGGCAACGGTGGCGAGGTCGCACAGGGGCACGTCTTTCAGCGCGCCACCGAAGGTGCCAATGGCGGTGCGTCGGGCGCTGAGAATAAAGATGTCAGAGGTGTGCATGAAGCGTCCTTATTGTTCTTGTTGATCGATGGGCCCGGATTATTTCACAGCGCCACTGGCTGCGGGCTAGTCCGTTTGAGGGGGAATTCGATAAGTGGCATTGCATATAGATGGACGTTGCGGCATCGCCGTCTACGCTGTCGGTTTCGTGAAGCTTGACCTGCAGGCTTTGCTCTCCCATCCCTATGCAAAGGAAATGCATGCCATGTCTACCGTAGACCGAAATGCGCTGATTGGCGCCTGGAAACTGGTGAGTTTTGTGGAGCGCGATACCTACACCGGCATTGAATCCCACCCGATGGGCACGACCCCGGAAGGCATCATCATGTATACGCCTGACGGGTATATGTCAGCCCAGTTCTGTCCGCCCGGACGCACTAACCTGGCCAGCAATGATCCGTTTGAGGCCAGTGAGCATGAGTACAAGGAGGCGGGTAAAACCTACTTTGCCTACAGCGGCCCCTTCTACGTGGATGAAGCGCGCGGATTGCTGGAGCACGAGATGTTTGTCAGTTTCTTTCCTAACTGGCGTGGGCAACGTCAAGTCCGTACGTGTCGTATTGAAGGTGACATGCTGTACCTGGCGCCTAACGTGCCGGTTAATTTCAACGGCTCGATGAAAATCGCCAACCTGGCTTGGCAACGGGTCAGTCCCAACCTGTAGTGGTTACCCCTGCCGCCGCACGATTCAGGCCTTGAGCAGGGCGCAAAACGCGTTGAGAGGCACCGGACGGCTGTGCAAATACCCCTGATAGATGTGGCAATCCAGGCTCTGTAAAAACTGCAATTGCTGCAGCCGTTCGACGCCTTCGGCTACCACGTTGAGTTTCAGGCTGTGGGCCATCGCCACAATGGCGCGGATAATCTCTGCGTCATTAGGGTCGTTGATGGCATCGCGCACGAATGACTGGTCAATTTTCAGCGTGTCGACCGGCAGGCGCTTGAGGTGCGTCAGCGAAGAGTAACCGGTGCCAAAATCGTCCATCGCAAAACTCACGCCAAGGGCCGTGAGTTGACGCATTTTGGCGATGGTGTCGTCCAGGTTCTGGATCACGATACCTTCGGTGATTTCCAGCTTGAGCAGGGTACTGGGCAAGCTGTGGGCCAGCAGGCTGCGTTCTACCCGTTCGACAAAGTTGCTTTGGCGAAATTGACGCGGGCTGATGTTGACGCAGAGGCGGAAAGCGTTGGCATCGATCAGGCCTGCGTTGAGCAGCGAACCCGCATCACGGCAGGCCTGCTCCAGAATCCAGGTGCCCACGTCCAGAATCAATCCGCTGTCTTCGAGGATTTTGATGAACTCGCCCGGCGACTGGGGCCCCAGTTGCGGGTGTTGCCAACGCACCAGCGCTTCGGCGCCGACAATGCGGTTGGTCCGTGCATCGACCTGCGGCTGATAGTGCAGGCTGAATTCGTTGCGTGCCAGGGCGGTGCGCAAATCACTCTCTATGCGCATGCGTTCGCTGGCGGCGGCCTGCATGTCGGGGTGGAACAGTTGCGTGGTGTTGCGCCCCGAATCCTTGGCGCGGTACAGGGCAATGTCGGCGCGTTTGAACAAGTCTGCCGGTTTGGAGCCGTGATCGGGGATCAGCGCGATGCCGATGCTGGGAGTGACTTGCAGGCGTTGACCATCCAGAAACATCGGTTCGGCCAACAATTCACGCAGGGTGTCGGCCGTGGCGCGCACATGCCGGGTGACTTCCTCCAGCGAACCGTGAAGGCCGCTGAGCAGCACCACAAATTCGTCGCCGCCCAGTCGCGCCACGGTGTCTTCGACGCGCACGCTGGCTTCAAGCCGGGCGGTGATGACTTTCAGCACCGCATCGCCCACCGGATGCCCCAGTGAGTCGTTGATGTGTTTAAAGTGGTCAAGGTCGAGGAACAGCAGGGCACCGCGCATGTCATGCCGTGACAGCAAGGCGCTTTGCTGGGTCAGGCGATCCATCAGCAAGGCCCGGTTGGGCAGATTGGTGAGTGGGTCATGATAGGCCAGATGACGCACCTGAGCCTGTGCGGCTTTCAGTTGACTGATGTCACGGGCGATCAGCAGCAGGCAGGCCGTGTCGTTCAGGGTGATGCGCTCGATGGAAATTTCCACGTTGAGCAGATCGCCACGGCGTGAGCGCCCCAAAATTTCACGGTTGCTGATACGGCCTTTTTCTTCCAGCTCGTCCAGTAGCGCCTGACGCAGCGAGCTGTCACCCCAAATGCCCAGTTCGTAAGGGCTGCGGCCCATGACTTCGGCGCTGGTATAACCGGTCAGCCGCGTGAAACCGTCGTTGACTTCCAGATAACAGCCCGTGGCGTAGTCGCTGATGGTGATGGCGTCGGGGCTGGCGTGAAAAGCCTTGGCGAATTTCTCCTCGCTGGCTTTAAGCACCGCCTCGGCGCGCTGTTGCTGGGTAATGTCGCGCAAGGTGGCGACAATGCACGTCTGGCCATCCACTTCAATGTGACGACTGGTCAGCACGCAAGTGAGGGCTTCGGTATTTTTATGCCACAGGGTAAGGGTCAGGTTGTTTTGCGCCGGTGCCTGCAAGGCGCTCAATAAGGGTTGCAAGTGCTGCGCCCGGTTATCACCGTTGGCACGCAAATCGTCCATGTCCCAGCCAAAGGTTTGGCTGAAACTGGCATTGATTTCCATCACTTGCCCGCTGTCGGCCTGCATGACGCAAATCGGGTCGGGACTGGTTTGAAACACGCTGGCAGATTTTTCTTCAGAGGCGACCAGGCGTTGTTCGCGCTCCACTTGCTCAGTGATGTCGAGCAATGTTCCGGCCATGCGCAAGGGTTGGCCGTCATCGCCACGGTACAGGCGTGCGCGGCTTTCCAGGTAGCGCGAGGCGCCACTTTCGAGCTGCACGCGGTAGGTTAATTGATAATTGCCGGCAGGGCCTTCGCGCAGTGAGCGGTAGGCATTGCGCATGTTGTTGCGTTCTTGCGCCGGAACACCCTCGAAAAACGCATCAAATGATTCATTGAACGCCACGGCTTCCAGCCCGTGCAACTGTGCGGCACGGGCCGAGCCATAGAGCTGGCCACTGGGTATGTGCCAGTCCCAGGTACCCAGCTGCGCCGAATCCAGCGCCAAATCCAGACGTTCCTGACTGTCTTTTAGGGCTAGCTCGGTTTTTTTGCGCTCGCTCGTGTCGAGAAAGGTGCTGACCAGGTATTCCTCGTTCTCAAGCTCGACCCTTTGTGCGCTGAGGATCCCGTCGTGCAACTGGCCATTTCGGCCGCGCAGCTGCACTTCCATCGCCACCGGCGGGTGTTGATTGCGAATGGCTTGGATGAACGTGCTGCGTTGCTGCGGGTCGGGCCATAGCCCCAACTCCAGCGTGGTGCGGCCGATGGCGTGTGTCACCGGCCAGCCCAGCAAGCTTTCAAAACAGTGGTTGGCTTCGCTGATTCGCCCGTCCTCGATACGCACCAGCAGCACCATGTTCGGGGACAGGTGAAACAGGGTTGCGAAACGTTCTTCAGAACTGTTTAGGGCCTGCTGGCGCTGACGCTGCTGCGTCACTTCGTGCAGGACGCCCATCATGCGTGGCCTGGCCCCGGGTTTTGAGACCAGGCTGCCGCGTATCTCCAGCCAGTGCAATGTTCCGTCCGGCCAACGGATCCGGTGGTGCGTGCTGCGCTCCAACGGGGCGCCTTTTAGCACGGCATCAAACACACGTTGCGCCTTGGGCCAATCGTCGAAGGGCAGCGCCGAGAGCTGATCGAGATGGCTCGGCAAGGCATGCCGGGCAGGCAATCCGAACAGCGCCTGGGAGCCCTCGGACCAACGGATATCGCCGCTTTCCATGTCCCAGCACCAGGCGCTCATGCGTGCCGCCTTTAAGGCAGACAGCAATTGTGGCGTCTGGTGCCAGCTTTGCTCCACGGCTGAGGGGTCGCTGTCTGTCAAGGCGCAAAGTAGGTGCAAAGGGTCAGCGGGTGTTGGCATTGGCTGCAATCCTTGAACAGAGAAAACCACAGTGCGCTCAGGCGTGCGGCGCAGTGTGCCGCGTATCGACCTGGCCATCCAGCAGTGTCATGAAGGCGTGTGCGGCATTCGACAATGTTCGTTCGGTATGTACGATATAGCCTAGCTGGCGTGTCAGCTGTATGCCCGGCAAGCGGATAGATGCCACTTGTTCGTCGAGCATGGTGCGCGGCAATACGCTCCAGGCCAACCCGATGGACACCATCATTTTGATGGTTTCCAGGTAGTTGGTGCTCATGGCGATATTGGGGGTCAACCCTTGCGCCTCGAACAGGCGCTGCACGATGTGGTGGGTAAAGGTGTTACCGCCTGGAAACACCGCCGGGTGGTGCGCGATATCTGCCAGGCTAATCGGCCCCTTGTTGGTGAGCGAGTGCTCAGGCGCAACCACAAAATCCAGTGGGTCATCCCAGACCGGTACAGCGCGGATCAGTGAATGCGGTTCGGGCGCGAGCGTAATAACCGCCAGTTCGGCGCGGCCATGCAGGATTTCTTCGTAGGCCACTTCTGAATCGAGAAACTGAATATCCAGCGCGACCTTGGGGTAAGTGCGGGTGAATTCACGCAGAAGGGGCGGCAAACGGTGTAGGCCAATATGGTGGCTGGTAGCCAGAGTCAGGCGGCCGCTGACTTCTCCGTTGAGGTTGTTCAGCGCGCGCCGGGTGTCGTCCAGCACGTTAAGAATCTGATAGGCGCGAGGCAGGAGGGCACGCCCGGCTTCGGTCAGGCTGACTTCGCGGCCCAGTCGGTCGAACAGCCTGAGCTTGAGTTGTTGCTCAATGCTGGCAATGCGCTTGCTGATCGCCGGCTGGGTCAGGAACAACCGTTCGGCGGCACCTGAAAAGCTGCCGGTTTCTGCAATCGCAATAAAAGCATTGAGATTTGCGAGGTCCATGTTTCGAATTCCCTTTGGTTATCCAAACTATGAAAATTATGAATTTGAGTTATTAACTTTAACGCCATAGGATCGGCCTCACAAGCCAAGTGGTTATTGGCACAGAAAGTAGCTGATGAGGAACCGTGTGATGGCCGGCAAAACGCTCTACGACAAGCTCTGGGATTCGCATTTGGTAAAGCAGCGCGACGACGGTTCGGCGCTGATCTATATCGACCGTCACATCATTCATGAAGTGACCTCGCCGCAAGCGTTCGAAGGCTTGCGTCTGGCAGGGCGCAAGCCTTGGCGTATCGATGCCAATATCGCGACCCCGGACCACAACGTACCGACCACGCCGGAACGCAAGGGCGGGATCGAAGCGATTGCCGATCAAGTCTCCCGTCTGCAAGTGCAAACCCTTGATGACAACTGCGACGAGTACGGCATCACCGAATTCAAGATGAACGACGTGCGTCAGGGCATCGTTCACGTGATCGGCCCTGAGCAGGGCGCCACATTGCCGGGTATGACCGTGGTCTGCGGCGACTCGCACACCTCGACCCATGGCGCGTTCGGCGCCTTGGCGCATGGCATCGGTACGTCCGAGGTTGAGCACGTATTGGCCACCCAGTGCCTCGTTGCCAAAAAGATGAAGAACATGTTGGTGCGGGTTGAAGGCCCCTTGCCATTTGGGGTGACGGCCAAGGACATCGTCCTTGCGGTCATCGGCAAGATCGGCACGGCCGGTGGCAATGGCCACGCCATTGAGTTCGCCGGGAGCGCGATTCGCGACTTGTCCGTTGAAGGCCGTATGACCATTTGCAACATGGCCATTGAGGCGGGCGCCCGCGTCGGTCTGGTGGCGGCCGATGAGAAGACAGTCGAATACGTCAAGGGCCGCCCGTTCGCCCCCAAAGGCGCTGAGTGGGACCTGGCTGTTGAAGCCTGGAAAGCATTGGTGTCTGATGCCGACGCGGCCTTCGACACGGTGGTTGAGCTGGATGCGACTCAGATCAAGCCGCAGGTCAGCTGGGGCACCTCGCCGGAAATGGTGTTGGCTGTGGATCAGAACGTGCCCGATCCGGCGCAGGAAGCCGATCTGGTCAAGCGCGGTTCGATAGAGCGCGCGTTGAAATACATGGGGTTGAACGCCAACCAGGCAATCACGGATATCCAGCTGGACCGTGTGTTCATCGGTTCGTGCACCAACTCACGTATTGAAGACTTGCGTGCGGCAGCCGTGATCGCCAAAGGCCGCAAGGTGGCCTCGACCATCAAGCAGGCGATTGTCGTGCCGGGCTCCGGCCTGGTGAAGGCTCAAGCGGAAGCGGAAGGGCTCGATAAAATTTTCCTGGAGGCGGGTTTTGAGTGGCGTGAGCCGGGGTGCTCGATGTGTCTGGCGATGAACCCTGACCGCCTTGAGTCGGGCGAGCATTGCGCTTCGACCTCCAACCGCAACTTCGAAGGACGTCAGGGCGCTGGTGGCCGCACCCATCTGGTGAGCCCGGCGATGGCCGCTGCCGCGGCGGTAAACGGTCGTTTCATCGACGTCCGCGAATTGATTTAAGGAGCGCAGCATGAAAGCTTTTACCCAGCATACCGGTCTTGTCGCGCCTCTGGACCGTGCCAACGTGGACACGGATCAGATCATTCCCAAGCAGTTTTTGAAATCCATCAAGCGCACGGGGTTCGGCCCGAATCTGTTTGATGAGTGGCGTTATCTGGACGTGGGCCAGCCGTATCAGGACAACACCAAGCGCCCGCTGAACAAAGATTTCGTGCTCAATGCCGAGCGCTACCAGGGGGCGAGCGTGTTGTTGGCGCGAGAAAACTTTGGCTGTGGCTCAAGCCGTGAGCACGCGCCCTGGGCGCTGGAAGAATATGGCTTTCGTAGCATCATTGCGCCGAGTTATGCCGACATTTTCTTCAATAACAGCTTCAAGAACGGCTTGTTGCCCATCATCCTGAGCGACGCCGAGGTTGACGAACTGTTTGCTCAGGTTGAAGCAACGCCGGGTTATCAGCTCAAGATCGACCTTGAGGCGCAGACGGTGACCCGCCCGGACGGCAAGGTACTGAGTTTTGAAATCGATGCATTCCGCAAGCACTGCCTGCTCAACGGCCTGGATGACATCGGTTTGACCTTGCAGGATGGCGATGCCATTGCTGCGTTTGAGAGCACGCATCGCGCCAGCCAGCCGTGGCTGTTTCGCGACTGACTCACTGTTTGAAGTCGCCGCCTTTGGCGGCGACTTCAGGCCCATGACCTGAAGGATGCTCCTATGACCCGCACCGCTCAGCACAGTCAAGTTGTACAGAAACAGTTCGGTGAGCAAGCGTCGGCCTACCTGAACAGCGCTGTTCACGCCCAGGGCGCCGAGTTTTCGCTGCTGCAGGCTGAGTTGACTGGCAAACCTGCTGCGCGGGTGCTGGACCTTGGTTGCGGGGCCGGACACGTCAGTTTTCATGTTGCGGCGCTGGTCGGGGAGGTGGTCGCTTACGACCTGTCGCAGCAGATGCTAGATGTGGTGAGCCGCGCTGCTCTTGAGCGCGATTTGCCGAATATCCGCACCGTGTGTGGTGCCGCTGAACGCTTGCCCTTTGCCGACGGCGAGTTCGATTACGTGCTGAGCCGTTATTCGGCCCATCACTGGAGCGACCTCGGTCAGGCCTTGCGAGAAGTGCGGCGGGTACTCAAACCCGGCGGTGTCGCTGCATTCATTGACGTGATGTCGCCGGGCAGCCCTCTGCTTGACACGTATTTGCAAACGGTTGAAGTGTTGCGCGACACCAGCCATGTGCGCGATTACGCTGCCGGTGAGTGGCTTGAGCAGATCAGCCAGGCGGGGCTGCACACGCGCAGTACGCAGCGTCAGCGTTTGCGATTAGAGTTCGGCTCCTGGATTGCCCGCATGCGCACGCCGGACACCCTCAGGCATGCCATTAGCGTGTTGCAACAGTCCATGGGCGCCGAGGTGCGTGAGTATTTCGAAATTGAAAGCGACGGCTCGTTCAGTACCGATGTGCTGGTGCTGTGGTGTGAAAAGTAAACACGGCCACACGATAATATTTTCCAGATGCGCCTGCGGGGGCATCGACAGACAAGAAAGAGGAACCCATGAGCAAGCAGATTCTGATTCTTCCAGGTGACGGCATTGGTCCAGAAATCATGGCTCAGGCGGTCAAGGTGCTGGAGTTGGCCAACGACAAGTTTCAGCTCGGCTTTGAGCTGACCCATGACGCGATCGGCGGCGCGGCCATTGACAAACATGGTGTGCCGCTGGCCGATGAAACCCTGGACCGCGCCCGCGCGGCGGACGCTGTACTGTTGGGTGCGGTGGGTGGTCCGAAATGGGACACCATTGAGCGCGATATTCGTCCTGAGCGCGGGTTGCTGAAAATCCGTGCGCAATTGGGCCTGTTTGGCAACTTGCGTCCTGCGATCCTTTATCCGCAACTGGCAGACGCGTCGAGCCTCAAGCCGGAAATCGTTGCGGGCCTCGACATCCTGATCGTCCGTGAATTGACCGGTGGCATTTATTTTGGCGCGCCACGTGGCACCCGCGAACTTGAAAATGGCGAGCGTCAGGCTTACGACACGCTGCCCTACAGCGAAAGCGAAATTCGCCGCATTGCGCGAGTCGGTTTCGACATGGCCCGTGTGCGTGGCAAAAAACTGTGTTCGGTCGATAAGGCCAACGTACTGGCGTCCAGCCAGCT
The DNA here is from genome assembly GCF_012985765.1 of Pseudomonas sp. WS 5071. NCBI lineage: Bacteria > Pseudomonadati > Pseudomonadota > Gammaproteobacteria > Pseudomonadales > Pseudomonadaceae > Pseudomonas > Pseudomonas sp. WS 5071. Next base: position 24,337 of record NZ_JAAQWY010000010.1, read on the forward strand.
GTGGCGCGAAGTCGTTGAGCACGTGGCCAAGGATTACCCGGACGTCGAATTGAGCCACATGTACGTCGACAATGCCGCGATGCAACTGGTGCGCGCGCCCAAGCAGTTCGACGTGATCGTCACCGATAACCTGTTCGGCGACATCCTTTCCGACGAGGCATCGATGCTCACCGGTTCCATCGGCATGCTGCCTTCGGCCTCCCTGGATGCCAACAACAAGGGTATGTACGAGCCGTGCCACGGCTCTGCGCCGGACATCGCGGGGCAGGGCATTGCCAACCCGCTGGCCACGATTTTGTCCGTCTCGATGATGTTGCGTTACAGCTTCAATCAGCAGGCGGCGGCCGACGCCATCGAGCGGGCCGTAAGCCTGGTTCTGGATCAAGGTTTGCGTACGGGTGATATCTGGTCGGCGGGGTGTACCAAGGTCGGTACACAGGAAATGGGCGATGCAGTAGTCGCCGCGCTGCAGAATCTGTAATCTCTCGGGCCCGTTACTTCCTGTTGGTGGAAGTAACGACCCCACTTTTTGTTAAAGGTGTAGTTGCGATGAAACGTGTAGGTCTGGTCGGTTGGCGCGGTATGGTCGGTTCCGTGCTCATGCAGCGGATGCTGGAAGAGCAGGATTTCGATCTTATTGAGCCGGTGTTTTTCACCACCTCCAATGTCGGTGGACAAGGGCCGTCCGTGGGCAAGGATATTGCTCCGCTCAAGGATGCCTACAACATTGAAGAGTTGAAAACCCTCGATGTGATCCTGACCTGCCAAGGCGGCGACTACACCAATGAGGTGTTCCCGAAGCTGCGTGAGGCTGGCTGGCAAGGTTACTGGATCGATGCGGCATCGAGCCTGCGCATGCAGGATGACGCGGTGATTATTCTGGATCCGGTCAACCGCAAGGTGATTGACCAGCAGCTCGATGCAGGCACCAAAAACTACGTGGGCGGCAACTGCACCGTGAGCTTGATGCTGATGGGGCTTGGCGGTCTGTTCGAGGCCGGTCTGGTGGAATGGATGAGCGCCATGACCTATCAGGCGGCATCCGGTGCCGGCGCGCAGAACATGCGCGAGTTGATCAAGCAAATGGGGGCGACCCACGCCGCTGTCGCCGATGAACTGGCCAACCCGGCCAGCGCCATTCTCGATATCGATCGCAAAGTGGCGCAAGCCATGCGCAGCGATGCCTACCCGACCGAGAACTTCGGTGTGCCGCTGGCAGGCAGCCTGATCCCGTGGATCGACAAAGAACTGCCTAACGGCCAGAGCCGTGAAGAATGGAAGGCGCAAGCCGAAACCAACAAGATTCTGGGGCGTTTCAAAAACCCGATTCCGGTTGATGGCATTTGCGTGCGTATCGGCGCCATGCGCTGTCACAGCCAGGCGTTGACCATCAAGCTGAACAAAGATGTGCCGATTGCCGACATTGAGGGCCTGATCAGCCAGCACAACCCTTGGGTCAAGCTGGTGCCCAATCAGCGTGAGATCAGCATGCAAGAGCTGAGTCCGACAAAAGTCACCGGTACCCTGAACGTGCCGGTCGGCCGTCTGCGCAAACTCAACATGGGGTCGCAGTTCCTCGGCGCCTTCACCGTGGGTGACCAGCTGTTGTGGGGCGCGGCCGAACCGCTGCGTCGCATGCTGCGGATTTTGCTGGAGCGTTAATCCGCGCCGGTGACTCCAGACCCGCCCCTTGCAAGAGTGGCGGGTTTTTTATTGTGCGCAGGATGTGAACAGTCCATGCAGCGTGCTGTGCGTTGCCTGGCGGGGTTGCGCCCGGTACAGTGCCGCTCCCACTGTTTCGCCTGAGGTAGATCCATGAACCAGTCCTTTGATATCGCCGTCGTCGGCGCCACCGGCACTGTCGGCGAAACCATTGTGCAAATTCTTGAAGAGCGGGATTTTCCTGTCGGTGAGCTGCATTTATTGGCCAGTCTGGAGTCCGCCGGAAGCTCGGTGCCCTACCGGGGCAAGAACGTGCGGGTGCGTGAAGTCGACGCGTTTGATTTCAGTAAGGTGCGCATGGTGTTTTTCGCGGCCGGGCCAGCGGTGACGTTAAGTTACGCCGCCAAAGCCAGTGCGGCGGGCTGTGCCGTGATCGACCTGTCAGGCGCCTTGCCGTCGGCCCAGGCGCCCCAGGTCGTACCTGAAGCCAATGCGCAGACGCTGGAGGGTTTGCCCAAACCCGTACAAATCAGCAGCCCAAGCGCTTCCGCGACTGCGCTGGCGGTGGTGCTGGCCCCTTTGCGTGGGCTACTGGACATCCAGCGGGTGAGTGTCACTGCATGCCTGGCGGTCTCGGCCCAAGGCCGTGAAGCGGTGTCCGAGCTGGCACGTCAGACGGCTGAGCTGCTTAATTTGCGTCCTCTGGAATCAACCTTTTTTGACCGGCAAATGGCATTTAATTTGCTGGCTCAGGTCGGTAAACCTGATGCCCAGGGCCATGTGCCACTTGAAAGACGTCTGGTCAGTGAGCTGCGTGATGTGTTGGGCATGCCCGGGCTCAAGGTGTCGGTAACCTGTGTTCAGGCGCCGGTGTTTTTTGGCGACAGCTTCAGTGTTTCGGTGCAATTGGCAGGCCCTGCGGACCTGGACGCGGTTAATGCATTGCTCGATGCGGCCGATAGTATCGAACGGGTTGAGGCGGGCGACTATCCTACAGCTGTGGGGGATGCGGTCGGTCAGGACGTTGTGTATGTAGGCCGTGTGCGTCACGGAGTTGACGATACTTCTGAACTTAATTTGTGGTTGACGTCAGATAACGTACGAAAAGGTGCAGCCTTGAACGCCGTGCAGGTGGCCGAGTTGTTGATAAAAGGTCAGCTGTAAAAGATACTTGGCGTCAATTTGCAGCATGATTCTAGCCAGACGGCCAATCGTTGCAGTTCAGTTGCTGTCAGGGCTCGCAAGGCGTAATGGGAGAACCACCCCGGTAACGGTGTAATCCGGGTGAGGTCTTCAGGCAGCAGCTATACAGATCCCGTGGGACGGGGTCTGTACCAATAAGGAAGAGGCTATGGTTCAAGTTCGCAAATTAGTGTTAGCAATCGCCGCCGCTTCGGCGCTGTCATCAGGCATGGCACAGGCGCTTGGGCTCGGGGAGCTGACGCTGAAGTCGACGCAGAACCAGCCGCTGCTGGCTGAAATCGAGTTGCTGGATGTCAAGGATTTGACCGCTGCTGAAGTGGTCCCCAGCCTGGCACCCACTGAAGAATTTACTAAAGCGGGCGTACAACGCCCTGCCTTTCTGGATGATTTGCGCTTTACCCCGGTCATCAATCCGGAGGGCAAAAGCGTGTTGCGTGTGACGTCCAGTCAGCCGCTGTCAGAACCCTTCGTTAAATTTCTGGTGCAGGTCATGTGGCCCAACGGTCGCTTGCTGCGCGATTACAGCGTGTTGCTTGACCCGGCCAAATTTTCGCCGCAAACAGCGGCGGCTGCCGCAGCCACCCCGACGGCTGCCCCTGCTGGCAGCCCGGCGCAATACACTACCAGTGCCCGTGACACCCTTTGGGAAATTGCCGCGAAGGCGCGCACGGAGGGATCCGTTCAGCAAACCATGCTGGCGATTCAGGCGCTCAATCCCGATGCGTTTATCAATGGCAACATCAATCGCTTGAAAACCGGTCAGGTACTGCGCTTGCCGGATGCGTCGCAAAGCACTCAATTGCCCCATGCCAAGGCAGTGGCTGAAGTCGCGTCGCAGAACGCTGACTGGCGCAACGGGCGTCGTACTGTGCCGCTGGCCCAGCAGCTGGATGCAACAGGCCGTAAAGCCGCGGCACTGGCAACCCCCAAAGAGGCCGCTGGCGATAACTTGAGCCTGGTCTCCGGGCAGGCGGCCAAAGGTGCAGGCAAGGGCGCGGCAGGTGATGTCAAGCAACTGAGCGACAAGCTGGCGATGACTCAGGAAGGGCTGGATGCCAGCCGCCGAGAGAATGCCGAGCTGAAAAGCCGGATGCAGGACCTGCAAAGCCAGCTGGACAAACTGCAGCGTTTGATTGAGCTGAAAAACGATCAGTTGGCCAAACTTCAGGCAGACACTGCGCCGGGCATTGATCCGGCTGCGGCGATACCGGCGCAATTGGCGGCTCAGGCAGCCGATGCCCCCGAAGCTGATATTCCACCGGCCACTGAGGGTACACCGGCCACTGCCGTTCCCCCGGCGCCGGTGGATGATGCCCAAACCCAGGAGCGCAGTATTCAGGACTTGCTTGCCAGTCCGCTGTTGCTGGGTCTGGTGGGTGGTGGGGCCGTGCTCCTGTTGTTACTGCTGATGTTGCTGCTGGCGCGTCGCCGCAAAGCGCAACAGGCCGCAGAAAAACACCTGCGCATGGCGCGTGCGCTTGAGGAAGAGTCGGATTTCACTGCTGATCTGGACATGCCGGAAAGCAGCTTTGAAGGCCTTGAAGTTCCGCCTCCAAGCGTCAAGCTGGCACCTGCACCTGCACCTGCACCTGCACCTGCACCTGCACCGGTTGTCGAATCCGCTGCTCCTGCGGTTGCGGCAGCCACTGTCGCAGCGGCAGCAGTTGTGGCTGCGGCAACACAGTCCAAGCCCGATAGCGATGTGCTGGACGAAGCTGAACACCTCATTACTCGCCGCCAGTTCAATGAGGCGCAAGAGCTGCTCACGTCTGCCATTGAGCAGGCGCCGCAGCGCAGCGATTTGCGTCTGAAACTGATGCAGGTTTACGGTGAACTGGGCGCGCGTGATGCGTTTGTTGCGCAGGAGCGTCAGTTGATTGCCAATGGCAAAAACCACGCTGAAGTCGAACAACTCAAAGCGCGCTATCCGGCCATGGCCGCTGTCGCGGCTGCGGGTATTGCCTCGGCCGCCCTCGCTGCCGAGCTGGATGCCCAATTCGTCAAGGACATGCTTCAGGAAGAGCCCGTTGAAGAGGCACCAGTTCCCGCTGAGCCTGTCAGCGAGGCATTCGATGAGGATTTCGACCTGAGTCTGGACGATCTGGAGGCTGCATCGCCATCGGTGGTTGCTCCGGGTGTGAGCTCGCAGGCTCAAGCTGCGACGCCTGCCGATGATGAATTGAGCTTTGAGGCGGTGCTGGCTCAGCAGGCTGAGGCCCAGGCCGCCCAGGAAGATCTTTCTGACTTCGATTTAGACCTGCCGGACGATGATCTCTCGGCCCCAACATTGGCCGATGAGGATCTGTTGGGTCTGGAAGGCGAGCTCAAGGGGTTGTCTGATGCCGAGCCGCCGTTGTTCGACATTAATGGCGTCGATGATCTGGACCTGCCTGCGGACTTCGATCTGTCGTTGGCTGATGAAGAAGTACCGGTCGCGCCTGACAGCTTTGCGGTGGAGCTGGATGAAGTCAATGCCGAGCTAGAGCGTCTGTCGCAGAGCCTGGAGCATCCGCCAATTGCCGAGCCGTTTGTCGATACAAGCAAATTTGCCGCAGACGATGCGGTCGAGCAGGATGAAGAGCCCGAGTTCGACTTCCTGTCCGGGACCGATGAAACCGCGACCAAACTTGATCTTGCGCAAGCGTATATCGATATGGGCGACGCGGAGGGCGCGCGCGACATCCTGACTGAAGTGCTGGGCGAAGGTAATCCCGAGCAGTTGGCCGAGGCCAATGAGATGTTGTCCCGTCTGGTGTGATCGCACGCGTGTAATGCCGACGGCAGCCAGGATGGCTGCCGTTGTCGTTTTTGCGAGGCGGGCGTCAGCGCGTTTAATCATCGGCGCGGCGTATTTGTTTCATGGCGTCTTGGCGCGTGCGCCTTATAATGCCCGCCTTTGCGTACATGAGCAGGCTGTAAGTCCTTGGCAAATTTAGATAACGCAGCCGCTGAAATGGCTGCCGAAGGTTTTTCCCGCATCGCGTTGGGTGTTGAATACAAAGGTTCGCGGTACAGCGGCTGGCAGCGTCAGGCCAACGGTGTGCTGACCGTTCAGGAGACCCTTGAAGACGCGCTGTCGAAAGTCGCCGCATCCCCGGTTTCATTGTTGTGCGCCGGGCGTACCGATGCCGGTGTGCATGCCTGCGGGCAAGTGGTGCACTTTGACACGCAGGCTGAGCGCTCGCTGAAGGCGTGGGTGATGGGGGCCAATATCAATTTGCCCCATGACATCAGTGTTAGTTGGGCCAAAGTCATGCCCGCGCATTTTCATGCAAGGTTCAAAGCCATTGCACGGCGCTATCGCTATGTCATTTATAACGATCAGATTCGCCCGGCACATTTGAACCAGGAAGTGACCTGGAACCATCGCCCACTGGATGTCGAGCGCATGGCCGAGGCGGCTCAGTACTTGCTGGGGGTGCATGACTTCAGCGCTTTTCGCGCCGGTCAATGCCAGGCCAAATCACCGATCAAAGAAATGCATCACCTGCGCGTTACCCGTCATGGGCAGATGATCGTGCTGGATATCCGTGCCAGTGCGTTTCTGCACCACATGGTGCGCAATATCGCGGGGGTGCTGATGACCATTGGTGCCGGCGAGCGGCCGGTCGAGTGGATCAAGGAAGTGCTCGAAAGCCGTCAACGTCGCTTGGGCGGTGTCACGGCGCACCCGTATGGCTTGTATCTGGTGCAGGTGGAGTATCACGATGAGTTCCAGTTACCTGACAGGTATATCGGTCCGCATTTCCTGACCGGTTTTAGCGAACTGGCCGGCTGACGCCCGCTCACGCTTTTGTTACCATCCGCCACTTTCACGCATCAATCCAGAGGTGGAGCCGACATGTCAGCCGTTCGCAGCAAGATCTGCGGTATTACCTGCATAGATGATGCGCTGGCTGCTGTAGAGTCCGGCGCTGATGCGCTTGGCTTTGTCTTTTATGCCAAAAGTCCGCGCGCCGTCAGCGTTCAGCAAGCCCGCACCATTATTGCGGCACTGCCTCCTTTCGTGACCACGGTCGGTCTTTTTGTCAATGCCAGTGCGTGCGAGCTGAACGAAACCCTCGACGCTGTACCGCTGGATTTACTGCAGTTTCACGGTGACGAAACCCCAGGGCAGTGCCAGGGCTTTCACCGTCCTTATATAAAAGCGCTTCGCGTAAAGGCGGGCGATGACATTGCGCAGGCGTGCGCGATGTATGGCAGCGCCAGCGGTATTTTGCTGGATGCCTACGTTGAAGGGGTGCCGGGGGGAACCGGCGAGGTCTTTGATTGGTCTTTGATACCTCGGGACTTGAGCAAGCCGATCATTCTGGCTGGCGGATTGAATGCCAATAATGTGGCAGACGCCATTCGTCAGGTTCGTCCTTATGCCGTGGACGTGAGTGGCGGTGTAGAAAAAAGCAAGGGCATCAAGGATCACGACAAGATACAGGCCTTCATGCAGGCGGTTCGTGGAACAAACTGACGCATGATGTGACGGTTGGCAGTCTGCCACCGTCCATCATTACCGCCGCAGTAAAGCGTGCGGGCCCGGTTGTTGGACGGGCAGAAATTAAAGTGGCAACCGCTCTGGTGCGTGTTGTCGGGAAGGCTGAGGGTTGCAAGGAGATGCCGGTTAGCCCTGTGCTGACCGCAGGTGAATGCAATCATCGCCACACACCTAATGAATTTAGCTCAAGGGCATACACGGGGCCTGAACCCGATGTTCAAGCCGCCCCGGTACTGGAGAAAAAAAGCATGAGCAACTGGTTGGTAGACAAACTGATTCCTTCGATCATGCGTTCCGAGGTCAAGAAGAGTTCGGTACCTGAAGGCCTGTGGCACAAATGCCCGTCCTGCGACGCAGTGCTTTATCGCCCTGAGCTGGAAAAGACCCTGGACGTTTGTCCGAAGTGCAACCACCACATGCGCATTGGCGCGCGTGCCCGCATTGACATTTTTCTGGATGCCGACGGCCGTGTTGAACTGGGTGCCGACCTGGAGCCGGTTGACCGCCTGAAGTTCCGCGACAGCAAGAAGTACAAGGATCGTCTGGTCGGTGCGCAAAAGCAGACTGGCGAGAAAGACGCGTTGATTTCCATGAGCGGTACCCTGTTGGGCATGCCGGCCGTGGTGTCCGCCTTTGAATTCTCGTTCATGGGTGGCTCGATGGGTGCCATCGTTGGCGAGCGTTTTGTTCGTGCCGCCAACCATGCGCTGGAAAACCGCTGCCCCATGATCTGTTTCGCAGCTTCGGGGGGCGCGCGCATGCAGGAAGCCCTAATTTCCTTGATGCAAATGGCCAAGACTTCCGCGGTGCTGGCACGTCTGCGTGAAGAGGGCATCCCGTTCATCTCCGTATTGACGGATCCGGTCTACGGCGGTGTTTCGGCTAGTCTGGCGATGTTGGGCGATGTGATCGTTGCAGAGCCCAAAGCGTTGATCGGTTTTGCCGGTCCGCGTGTGATCGAGCAGACCGTACGTGAAAAACTCCCGGAAGGTTTCCAGCGCAGTGAGTTCCTGCTGGAGCACGGCGCAATCGACCTGATCGTATCCCGTCAGGAACTGCGTCCGCGTCTGGGCAGCCTGCTGGCGCAGATGATGGGCCTGCCGACGCCGGTGTACGTGGCGCCTCCTGTTGAAGCCATTGTTGTACCGCCGGCCCCGGCAAACCTATGACCCGGCGCACCCTTGGCCAGTGGCTCGCCTACCTTGAGCAGTTGCATCCATCGGCCATCGACATGGGCCTGGAGCGCTCGCGTGAAGTAGCGGGCCGCATGGGGCTGAGCAAGCCTGCGCCTCGGGTGGTGACGGTCACTGGCACTAATGGCAAAGGTTCTACCTGTGCGTTTGTAGCATCGTTGCTGCAAGCGCAAGGCCTGAAAGTAGGGGTGTATAGCTCCCCACATTTGTTGCGTTACAACGAGCGCGTGCAAATCGATGGCGTTGAAGCAACAGACGAACAGTTGTGCGAAGCCTTTGCTGCGGTCGAAGCGGGCCGTGGCGAAATTTCCCTGACTTACTTTGAAGTCGGAACGCTGGCTGCTTTCTGGCTGTTTCAGCGGGCCGGGCTCGATGCAGTGATTCTGGAAGTCGGGCTGGGCGGTCGGCTTGATACCGTCAATCTGGTGGATGCCGATTTGGCGTTGGTCACCAGCATTGGTGTTGATCATGTGGAATACCTGGGCAATACCCGAGAGTCTGTCGCGTTCGAAAAGGCCGGCATTTTCCGTCCAGGCAAGCCAGCCTTGTGTGGTGACTTGAATCCGCCTCAGACGTTGCTCGATAAAGCCCGCGCGTTGGATTGCCCGCTCTTTATTCGTGGTCGTGACTTCGATCTGGCTACCACCGAACAGGTCTGGCATTGGCGGGGACTGAGCGCGGAAGGACGCGTTATCGAACTGCGCGATCTGCCCCTGCTTGACTTGCCTATGGAAAACGCGGCGCTGGCCGTGCAAGGCTACGCGCTGAGTGGCTTGCCTTGGCAGCCGGAATCCATTGCCCGGGCGCTGAAGGCTACCCGTGTGACCGGCCGACTTGATCGTCGCTCGTTCACGTGGCACGGTAAAACCTTGAACCTGCTTCTGGATGTAGGCCATAACCCGCATGCTGCGCAGTATCTGGTTCAGCGCCTGGCACAGCGCCCGGTTGCAGGCAAGCGCCTGGCTGTTTTTGGTTTGCTGTCAGATAAGGATCTGGACGGGGTAGTGGCACAGTTTACGGTGCCGGTCGAGCATTGGGCGGTTGCGCCGCTAGACACCCCGCGTACTCGTCCTGCTGCTGAAGTGGGTGCTGTTCTGCGACGTCAGGGCGCATCTGTTTCGGAGCATGGCAGTGTGATGGCGGCGCTGGAAGCTCAGTGCGAGCGGGCCACCGCGGCTGATGAAATTCTGTTGTTCGGGTCATTCTATTGTGTCGCCGAAGCCCTTGAATGGCTGGAGCGGCGCGCCACGGAGGAGGCTGCAAATGGCTTTGCTGGATAAGGCGTACAAGCAGCGCATGGTTGGCGCGCTGGTGCTGGTGGCATTGGCGGTGATTTTCTTGCCGATGCTGTTTTCGCGTCAGGATGAGCAGCGTCAGATTCAGGTCGATGCGCCCACGGCGCCTCAAGTACCCGTGCTGCCGCGCGTTCAGGTTGAGCCGGTTGCCGTGCCCGAGCCGCAAGTCATTCCCGAAGAGCCTGCCCCGGTCGAGCAGGCTGTGGTTGCTGCGCCCGAGCCTGAAGCTGTTGTCGCGCCGCCGGTGGTTTCCAAGCCTGCCGTTGCACCTAAACCGCCTGCCATTACGCCTGCACAAACAGTTGCGCAGGCGCCGGCCAAGCTCGATACCACGCAAAAACGTGTCGATGACAATGGTTTGCCGATCAGTTGGTCAGTGCAATTGGTCAGTCTGTCCAATCGTGCAAGTGCCGATAACCTGCAAAAAACCCTTCGTAATCAAGGTTATAACGCTTACGTTCGCACCTCTGGCGGGATGAATCGTGTTTTTGTAGGGCCTTTGCTGGAGCGTGCGGAAGCTGACCGTCTGCGCGATTTGTTGGGCAAACAGCAAAATCTCAAGGGTTTTGTGGTTCGCTTTCAGCCTGAACGTGGCTGAGACTGAAAAAAGGTTCAATCTGATACGCAATGCGCGTTTAAATCGCCTTACCTGTGAGGCGGTGCTCTGCTAAAATGCGCCGCCTTATCTGTCTGTAGGCTGCACCGTGCCATTTACCTGGGTTGACTGGGCAATCGTTGCAACGATTGCCATTTCTGCACTGATCAGTTTGAAGCGTGGCTTCGTCAAAGAGGCATTGTCGCTGTGCACCTGGATCATTGCTGGTGTCGTCGCCTGGATGTTCGGTGGTTCCCTGTCGGAATATCTCTCTGCCTACATCGAAACACCTTCCGCCCGTGTCATCGCCGGGTGCACCATCATGTTTGTCGCCACCTTGCTGGTCGGCGCAATGATCAATTTCCTTATCGGCGAACTGATTCGCGTCACCGGGTTGTCCGGGACCGATCGATTCCTTGGCATGGCCTTCGGCGCTGCGCGTGGCGCGTTGCTGGTGGTCGTGGCAGTCGGGCTATTAAGTCTGGGGCCGGTACAGCAGGACTCGTGGTGGCAAGAGTCTCGGCTTTTGCCACAATTTCTATTGGTTGCCGACTGGTCGAAAAATCTCATTTTGGGGTTGAGCAGTCAGTGGCTCGCCAGCGGTATCAGCGTACCCGCTGATATTCCGTTCAAGGAACATCTCTTGCCGGCTACCCAGCCCAAGTGAGCGGTGTTCAGTTCAGATCCATAAAGTAGGGGTTGCGTCGCATGTGTGGCATCGTCGGTATCGTCGGTAAGTCGAACGTCAATCAGGCGCTGTATGACGCGCTAACCGTCCTCCAGCACCGCGGCCAGGATGCTGCCGGTATTGTAACCAGCCATAACGGCCGGTTATTTCTGCGCAAGGATAACGGGCTGGTACGTGATGTGTTTCATCAGCGTCACATGCAGCGTCTGGTCGGGAACGTAGGCATTGGCCACGTTCGCTACCCGACTGCTGGTAGCTCGACTTCAGCTGAAGCTCAGCCGTTTTACGTGAACTCGCCTTATGGCATCACCCTGGCGCATAACGGCAACCTGACCAACGTTGAACAACTGGCCAAGGAGATTTACGAATCTGATTTGCGCCACGTCAACACCAACTCCGATTCGGAAGTACTGCTGAACGTGTTCGCGCACGAGCTGGCCCAGCGCGGCAAGCTGCAGCCGACCGAAGAAGACGTGTTTGCTGCCGTCACAGACGTGCACAACCGTTGCCGTGGTGGTTATGCAGTGGTTGCGATGCTGACCGGCTACGGCATCGTCGGCTTCCGCGACCCTAACGGCATTCGCCCGATCGTATTCGGTCAGCGTCACACTGACGAAGGCGTTGAATACATGATCGCCTCTGAAAGCGTTTCGCTGGATGTACTGGGCTTCACCCTGATTCGCGACCTGGCGCCCGGCGAAGCGGTTTACATCACAGAAGATGGCAAGCTGCACACCCGCCAATGCGCGGCCAACCCGCAATTGACGCCGTGTATCTTTGAACACGTTTACCTGGCGCGTCCGGATTCCATCATCGACGGCGTTTCGGTGTACAAAGCCCGTCTGCGCATGGGTGAAAAGCTGGCCGACAAGATCTTGCGCGAGCGTCCTGAGCACGACATTGACGTGGTTATCCCGATCCCGGACACCAGCCGAACGGCGGCTCTGGAGTTGGCCAACCACTTGGGCGTCAAATTTCGCGAAGGCTTCGTCAAAAACCGCTACATCGGCCGTACCTTCATCATGCCGGGCCAGGCTGCGCGCAAAAAATCCGTGCGCCAGAAGCTCAATGCCATCGAACTTGAGTTCCGTGGCAAGAACGTGATGCTGGTTGATGACTCGATCGTGCGCGGGACTACCTGCAAGCAGATCATTCAAATGGCGCGCGAAGCGGGCGCCAAGAACGTTTATTTCTGCTCGGCCGCACCGGCAGTACGCTACCCGAACGTGTATGGCATCGACATGCCGAGCGCTCACGAACTGATCGCGCACAATCGCACCACCCAGGATGTCGCTGATCTGATCGGCGCAGACTGGCTGATCTATCAGGACTTGCCAGACCTGATCGATGCCGTGGGCGGTGGCAAGATCAAAATCGAGAAATTCGATTGCGCTGTGTTCGATGGCAAGTACGTGACGGGTGACATCGATGATAACTACCTGGACCGCATCGAGCGTGCGCGCAATGATGCCTCCAAGGTGATTGCGCAGGGGGTGGGTGCCACCATCGGCATCTACAACAACTAGCGCTTTACCGAACCGGCCCCCAGGGGCCGGTTTGCATTTTTCCGATACGCACAGTAGCCAATACAAAGCAGTCTTTACAGCAAGGAGTGGGCAGCATGAGTCAGGATTGGGATGCCGGTCGGCTGGACAGCGACCTCGAGGGCGTAGCGTTCGACACCTTGGCCGTACGTGCTGGTCAGCACCGTACGCCTGAGGGCGAGCACGGTGACGCCATGTTCCTGACCTCGAGTTACGTGTTCCGCACCGCAGCCGATGCGGCTGCGCGGTTCTCGGGCGAGGCAGCCGGCAACGTCTATTCGCGTTACACCAACCCCACGGTGCGCGCCTTTGAAGAGCGCATCGCTGCACTCGAAGGTGCCGAGCAGGCCGTTGCCACGGCCACTGGCATGGCGGCGATCCTGTCAGTGGTCATGAGCCTGTGCAGCGCAGGCGACCATATTCTGGTCTCGCGCAGCGTATTCGGGTCGACCATCAGCCTGTTCGAAAAGTATTTCAAGCGTTTTGGCGTGCAAGTCGACTACGTGCCTCTGGCCGAGGTGTCGGGCTGGGATGCCGCTATCAAACCGAACACTAAATTGCTGTTTGTCGAATCCCCCTCCAACCCGCTGGCCGAGCTGGTTGACATCGCCGCGCTCGCCGAAGTGGCCCATGCCAAGGGTGCGATGCTGGTGGTGGACAACTGTTTCTGCACGCCAGCGTTGCAGCAGCCGCTCAAATTGGGGGCCGACATCGTAGTGCATTCGGCCACCAAGTTTATTGACGGGCAGGGCCGCTGCATGGGCGGGGTGGTTGCCGGTCGCCGCGAACAGATGAAAGAAGTGGTGGGTTTCCTGCGCACAGCGGGGCCGACATTAAGCCCGTTCAATGCCTGGATCTTCCTCAAGGGGTTGGAAACACTCAACCTGCGCATGCGTGCCCACTGCGCCAGCGCATTGGCCCTGGCCGAGTGGCTGGAGCAGCAGGACGGCATCGAGCACGTGCATTACGCCGGTCTCAAGAGCCATCCGCAGCATGCTCTGGCCCAGCGTCAGCAGCGCGGTTTTGGTGCTGTGGTCAGCTTTGAGGTCCGTGGAGGCAAGGAGGGTGCCTGGCGCTTTATCGACGCGACCCGCCTGATTTCCATTACCGCCAACCTGGGTGACAGCAAAACCACCATCACACATCCCGCCACCACGTCCCACGGTCGTCTGGCACCCCAGGAGCGTGAAGCGGCCGGTATCCGCGACAGCCTGATCCGGATCGCGGTGGGCCTGGAGGATGTCGCTGATCTGCAGGCGGATCTGGCACGAGGTCTTGCGGCACTGTGACGGACCTGATTCTCGAAACATCGGCTAGCGCAAACGGACGTGTGGCACTGGTTACCGGTGCTGCGCGGGGCATTGGCCTTGGGATTGCCGCCTGGCTGGTCAGCGAAGGCTGGCAGGTGGTGCTCACGGACATTGACCGCACGCGTGGCTCCAGAGTGGCCAAGGTGCTGGGCGAAAACGCCTGGTTTGTGGCGATGGACGTGGCACAGGAGTCGGACGTTATTCAGTGCGTGGCGCAGGTATTGGGGCAGTTCGGGCGTCTGGATGCGTTGGTGTGCAACGCCGCCATCGCTGATCCGCACAACATGACCCTTGAAAGCCTCGACCTTGAACACTGGAACCGCGTACTGGCGGTCAACCTGACCGGGCCGATGCTGCTGGCCAAGCATTGCGCACCGTATCTGCGGGCGCACTGCGGCGCTATCGTCAATCTGGCCTCCACGCGTGCCCGCCAGTCCGAACCGGATACCGAGGCGTATGTCGCGAGTAAAGGTGGCTTGCTGGCGTTGACACATGCCTTGGCCATTAGCCTTGGGCCAGAGATCCGGGTCAATGCAGTGAGTCCGGGCTGGATCGATGCACGAGATCCTTCAGTGCGTCGTGCCGAGCCGCTGGCCGATAACGATCATTCGCAGCATCCCGCTGGCAGGGTTGGTACGGTGGAAGACGTGGCCTCGATGGTGGCCTGGCTGTTGTCGCGCAATGCCGGGTTCGTAACGGGGCAGGAGTTTGTGGTCGATGGCGGCATGAGTAAAAAAATGGTGTACGACGCGTGAACACCTTCTGGTTTAAAAGGATTCGATAAGTGCTAGGGCAATAGTCGGGGATTATCGATTTTTGCTTTTTTAAAAAAAAGTTCAATCTTGTCCTTGACTTAGCTTCGATAGGTGCGTAAATTTCGCGGCCTCAACGAAGCAAAGGGTGATTAGCTCAGCTGGGAGAGCATCTGCCTTACAAGCAGAGGGTCGGCGGTTCGATCCCGTCATCACCCACCACTTATTGAGTTTCTCGAAAGAGAAAAGGCGTTCTGAAAAGGACACCAACCGACGCGCAGCGGTAGTTCAGTCGGTTAGAATACCGGCCTGTCACGCCGGGGGTCGCGGGTTCGAGTCCCGTCCGCTGCGCCATATTTGTACAAGTCAGGCCAGCCTGATTTGCGATTGAAAAGCACCGAAGCTGTTCAATCAACGATTTCAAAGTTTCAAACGGACGCAAGTCCGAGCGATACGCAGCGGTAGTTCAGTCGGTTAGAATACCGGCCTGTCACGCCGGGGGTCGCGGGTTCGAGTCCCGTCCGCTGCGCCATATCTGCCTCTGAGCCCTTGAACTCTCAGAAGCTACAAAGAAAGCGACCTCAGGGTCGCTTTTTTTGTGCCTGAATTTTACCTCTCTGTCAGTTTTGCCTCGCGACCGTCTTCTCACGCAAATGGCATCCCTGTGTGCGTCGGCACGCTCCTTTTTTGGAATGTTAACAATTCGTTTGGATTGTAAGGCTCTAGCTCGATACTCTCCTGGTTGTGTCATTTTTCCAGCGCGCGCGATTTAAAATCCCAAGTCAGGCGCAAGTCGTCAAAAAAACGACGCTTATTCCCGATGGCGATAAAAAATCAAATTGGACTGCTCAATATTGGATCCATAGGATTGCCCGCAATTGGTGCGCAGTGCTGTCTCCGATTAATGAGTAACGGGTCGTAAAACGTTGTCGCTGATGCATGACGAACCAAACGTTAATGCCCCTGACTCGATCAACTGGCGTGCTCCTCATCATCATGTTTGAGAGTACCGAAGCGGCCGCACTGCAATAACTGCCCTGGATTCGGTCATTAAGGTCAAACGTCATTTATGGAGCACAAGTTTCGCAGGAGGCGTGCGTGTACCGTCGCTTTGCGCCTGTTCGCAGCGTTTTCACTGTACCTCTCCGGCACCGCCAGTCATGCGGCTGAACCTGCGCCTCGCAGTGTGGCGTTTTGGTACGCAGACAATCCCCCCTTGCAAGAGCTGGCACAGTTTGAGTGGGCGGTTGTTGAGTCCGGCCACCTGTCCACTGCAGACGTTGCCCGAATTCGTCAATTAGGCAGTCAGCCGTTTGCGTATTTGTCCGTGGGTGAGTTTGATGGCGATCGCAATACACTGATTGAGTCAGGGCTGGATAAAGGCGCCAGTTCTAAACGTAACAAGGCTTGGAACAGCCAGGTGATGGACCTGGCGTCACCGCAATGGCGCAGTCATCTGTTCAAACGTGCGCATGAACTGCAGGCGCAGGGTTACGCCGGGCTGTTTCTCGACACGCTGGACAGCTTTCAACTGCTGCCGGAATCGGCATGGCCCGGTCAGCAAACAGCACTGGCCAGTTTTCTGCGCGAACTGCACACCCGCGAACCGCAGCTGAAGCTGTTCTTCAACCGCGGTTTTGAAGTGTTGCCTGAGCTGGACGGTGTGGCCGCCGCCGTGGCAGTCGAGTCGATTCATGCAGGGTGGGACGCCGGTGCCAAACGCTATCGGCCTGTCTCACAAGCCGACCGTGAGTGGCTGGAGACTCGTCTCAAACCTCTGCGGGACAAAGGCATGCCGCTGGTAGCCATTGATTACCTGCCGCCGAGCCAACGAGAACAGGCGCGCAAACTGGCCCGTCAATTACGCGATGAAGGCTTTATCCCGTTCGTGACCACCCCGGACCTCGATTACCTGGGTGTCAGTACCCTTGAAGTCCAGCCGCGCCGGATCGCTATGTTGTATGACCCGCGTGAAGGGGACCTTACGGTTAACGCCGGGCATGTGATGCTCGGTGGCTTGCTCGAGTACCTGGGCTACCGGATTGACTATTTCCCGGTCGATCAACCGCTCCCTGCCCATCGGCTCAAGGGCGTGTATGCCGGTGTGGTGAGCTGGATGAACACGGGCCCGCCGCAAGATGCACAGCATTTCAATGCCTGGATCAACCAACGCCTGGATGAAGACGTGCCACTGGTGTTCCTGGCCGGCATGCCGATTGAGAACGCCGTCCTCCTTAAACGCCTCGGTTTGCACCCGTCAGTGCAGAGTGCTCCGACGTCACTCACGTTGCTGTCGCAAGACGCGTCGTTGATCGGCGGTTTCGAAGCGCCATTAATGCTGCGCACCCGCGAACTGACGCCCCTGTCGATATTGCCGGGCGGCCCGAAACCCGGTCTGTTGCTGGCCGATGAGAAGGGCAATGAATTTGCGCCGGTTGCCATTGGCCAGTGGGGCGGCATGGCAATGGCGCCGTATTTGGTGGAATCCAATGGCGAAGCCAGCCGCTGGATCATTGATCCGTTCGTGTTTATTCAACGTGCGTTGCGCCTTCCCCTGCAACCGCATCCTGACACCACCACGGAAAACGGCCGACGCATTGCGACCGTGCACATCGACGGTGACGGTTTTCCGTCCCGCGCAGAGATCCGTGGCACGCCCTACGCAGGGCAGTCTGTGCTGGACCTGTTTATCAAGCCTTATCCGTTCCTGACGTCGGTGTCGATCATTGAAGGGGAAATCTCCCCTCGCGGCATGTTCCCGTTTTTGGCCAAAGAACTGGAACCGATTGCACGCACCTTGTTTGCCAACCCCAAAGTCGAGGTGGCCACCCATACCTTCAGCCACCCATTCTTCATGCAGCCGGAAAAAGCCATGAAAGAAGAGGGCTTCCATCCCGAATATGGCCTGAACATGAAAATTGCGGGGTACAACAAGATCGACTTTCGTCGCGAAGTGTTTGGTTCACGGGACTACATCAACAACAACCTGACCACCCCGCAGAAGCCGGTAAAGATGATTTTCTGGCCCGGCGATGCGTTACCGGACGAAGCCACCCTCCAGTACGCCTATGAAGCCGGCCTGCAAAATGTGAACGGCGGCACCACCATCATCACCCACGCCAACCCGTCACTGACCGGGCTCTCGCCGCTATTGCGACCCACCGCGGGCGGCTTGCAGATCTATGCCCCGATCATTAACGAAAACATGTACACCAACCTGTGGAAGGGGCCGTTCTACGGCTTTCGCGATGTTATCGACACCTTTGAGCTGACTGACAACCCGCGCCGTCTGCGGGGCTTGCACCTGTATTACCACTTCTATTCCGGCACCAAGCAGGCATCGATCAAGGTCATGGATGATATCTACGCCTTCATGATCAAGCAGCAGCCGATCTCATTGTGGATGAGTGACTACCTGCCACGGGTGCGCGGCCTGTATGAATCCAGCCTGGCGCGTACCGCCGACGGTGACTGGCAAGTACTCGGGATGAACGCTTTGCGCACCTTGCGTATTGACCCGCAGATGGGCTGGCCTGACTTGGCTCGCTCTACAGGTGTTGCCGGGGTGCGCGACCTGCCGCAAGGCCGGTATGTCCATTTGAGCAGCGATCGCGCGTTGCTCGCCCTGCGCCCGGATCGCGACCCACGGCCGGCATTGGAGGAGGCCAACGTGCCGCTCCAGGGCTGGCGGTTTGAGAATGACGGTCGCGTCACCTTTGCGATGGCCGGGGAGTTTGAGGTGCAGTTTTCAGTACGGGCCGCTGGGCCGTGCCATGTTGAAATCAACGGGCAGCGCTATTCCCCGCGTGCGGAAAATGGCCTGTGGTTCTTTAAATTGCCAATGAAGCAGGTGAGTGATGCCCAACTCCTCTGCCAGTAAGAAAACCCGGCTGCTCAATCCGTGGGCGCTGGGTGTGGTGGCCGTGGCGGTCGGCGGACTGCTGTGGCTGACCTTTGAACAAGAAAGCGTCTTCCTCCCGGATGACCGTCAGCCAGATGCAGTCTCGGCCAACTATGCGGAACTGCTGCTCACCGCGCACCCGCAAGACGATGCGTTGCGCATCAAGCTGCTGGACCTGCTGATTACCCTGGGCGAGTACTCCAGGGCCCGCAAACATTTGAGTCAATGGCCGCAGCCCAACGCCACGGTCGCCCGCTTGTACGGGTTGCAGCTCGATCAATTGGCGTTGCCCAAGGATGCCGATGCCAGTGCCCGCACAGTGCTGGTCGAACGCCTCAGCACACTGGATCGCGCTCAGTTGCCGATTGCTGCACTGGAACGTATGGCGCAGTTGCTGTTAGTGCTGCAAGCACCGGGCCTGGCGGGGCAATGTTATGCCGAGCTGGCCGAGCGTGACCCGGCCCGGCGCCTGACGTGGTTAAGCAGTGCCGCGCAATGGTCGATGGCAGGTGGACAGCCGGGCCGTGCCGCTGACGTGTACCTGCAACTGGAAGCGTCCAGCAGCACGCCCGAGCAGCACAAACACTACCTGCGGCAAGCATTCGATGCCTTGATTGCCGCAGATCGAGGGGCTGAAGCGGCGGCGTTGTTAAGCCGGCAAGTGGCGCTCCTCAATGACCCTGACAGCGACCCGCATTGGTTGGAGCAAGGTGTTGAAACCGCGATCGCCCATGACCAGTTGCACCAAGCCGAAGTGTTGTTACAGCAGTGGCGGACCTTGCAACCCGGCAACCTTGAGGCTTTACGCAAGGAGTTCCGATTGCGGCTGGCGTTTGGCGATCAGGACGGCGCCTGGACCGTGGGGCAGGAACTGTTGCAGATCGAAGCGGGCGATGCCGCCTTTCTTGAACAAATGGCCCGACTGGGCGAGTGGAAGGGCGATAACTATCAGGCGCTGGATTACTGGATGGCCTACCTCAAGCTGCAGGATGACCCGGCGGCGTATGAGCATGCCTGGCGCTTGTCGATTCAGTTGTTTGATTTCGATCATGGCATCCCGTTGCTCACCAGCCTCCTGGAGACACGCAGCCTGACCGGGCCCGAGCTGGATGCGCTGGTGTTTGCCCACGAACAGCGTGGCACGCCGCAACTGGCCGAAGCCGTACTGCGCGCCAGCTTGAAAAAATACCCTGAACAGCGTCTGGCCTGGGTGCGTCTGAGCCAGAACCTGGAAAACACCGAGCAATACCCGGCCAAGACCGTGGTCATGCAGGCAATGGCGCAACATTTTCCGCTCACTGTCACCGAGCGTGTGGACTGGGCCGGGTCGCACCTGAGGTTTTTTGATACCCAAGGGGCGTGGAACGTACTGGACATTGATAACCGGGACATTCAAGACCCCGATTATTGGGAGCTGCGGGCGGCACTGGCGTGGGAGCTGGAGCGTGACGATGACTTGCAGCCGGCACTTGAACGGTTACTGGCGATCAAGGGTTCGTTGAATTACGGCGAAGAGGAGCAATTGGCCAACCTGTACCGCAAGCGTGCGCCGCAAAAGGCATTGGCGCTGATGATTGCGAGCTGGAACAAAACCCATAACCCGCAGCGTCTGGTCGTGGCCTTGCAAGTGGCGCAGGAACTGCAGGACTGGGCTCAAGTCAGTGTTTTGCTCGACAGTGCGTAGGCATGGCAGCAGGCCAACGAACAGGAGCAAGTACTGGCGGCCCGCGCTGCTTTGGCCATGCATGAGCAACGCTTCGTCGATGCCGAGCGTCTGCTCAAGCAGGGCTTGGCGCGTTACGACGATGACAACCTGTTTCGCGAGCGCTTGCTGTGGTTGTACATCGATCAGGGGCGTACGGCTGAGATCGGCCCGTTGTTGCAAAAATGGCGGGCGCGGGCGCGTAACGACAACCTGCTGTGGCTGCCGTTCGCCAGTGCCAGCCAGATGGTTGGGCGCACCAGTGAGTCGTTGGCCTGGTATCGCCTGTACCTCAAGGCCAATCCCCAAGACTGGCTGGTGCAGGCGGGCTATGCCGATGCGCTGGAAGCGGCCGGTTCGTTGGCAGCGGCGCAACGCTTGCGCCTGCAGTTGACCCGCACCGTGGACCTGCAACCGGGTATTGAATCCTCTCAACGGTATGCCATGTGGCTGCGCTTGCTGGCCAGCAGTTATTCGGCGCGTCTGGCGCAGAACAAGGCATTGCAATGGCAGGACGGCTCGCCCGCCATGTTGCAACTGTGGTTCGAACGCCTGCTGGCGCGGCTGGACGAAACCAATCAATCGGCCCAGAAAAACGACTGGCTGGCCTGGGCGCGCAGTCAGGGCCTAAAAGTCGACCGCTTTGAACTGATCCAGCAAGCGCTGCGTGACCGCAATCGCGACATGCTCAAGCAACTGCTGGCCAGCGGCGAACTGGACCCGGCGCAACAGGTCGATGCCCTCAGTCAACTGGGGCATGACGGTCACGCCCTGAGCGTGGGCTTGTCGGCACTGGGAGACGAACAGTCCGCCATGATTCGCGAGCAATTGCGGCGTCAGGCGGTGGAGATCCTTGACCGCACGCCGCAAGGCATTCAGTTGCGCTGGGAGGGCAAGGATTTTGGTGGGCTGGATATTTCTGGCCCGCAACTGACGCTCGCCCGTCACCTCAATGACGACTGGTACGCCAGCCTGGTGCTGGGACAAGGCCGCTATGACAGCGATCAACTGCGTGATGGCCAATTGGGTCAGGAGCGCAATGCGTTGCTCACGTTGCGCCGCCAATTGAGTGACGGCAGCTACAGCCTGGTTGCCGACATCAGCACCCGCCAGGATCACGACCGCAACGGCTTTGGCCTGAGCCGGGCGTGGCAGTTGAGTGCAACCGATGAAATTGAAACCGGTCTCGACTGGCATCGCCAGAGCGACGAAACCGGCCTGATGCGCGCTTTTGGCCAGCACGACGGGGTGTGGGTCAAGGGGCAGCATGGTTTCTCGGCGCGTGACCAGTTGAGTTGGGCACTGACGCATAACCGCTTTTCGACCCGTGCAGGCGATGCATTGGGTTCCGGTCAGGAGGCCAAGCTGGAGCTGGCCCATACCCTGGAGTTCGAAGGCCCCAACTGGGTGGTGCGGGCCGGTGCCGACTATCAGCGCAATAGCCTTAAAAGCGCTGAGCTGAATGACCTGACTGCCTTCCTCAAACCGATTTACGAGCTAGAGCCCATCGAAGATGACGAGGGCCGTGTGACGGGTGCACGTGCCGTGGACGTTACGTCGCCGCTCACTGCCCGCGATTTGCTGCAAGCGCGTTATGGCCAAGTGTACGTCGGCAGTTCATGGCGGCGCGGCATGCCCGGCGCCTTGAACCGTACCAAGGCGCAATACACCTGGCTGGTGGACGTCACGGCAGGCTGGCAGTGGGTCGACAAGACCTTCAACTGGGGCGTGGACACAGGCCTGGGCATGGAGGTGCTAGGGGATGACGAACTGGCGTTCACGTTCGGTTACCAGTCTTCGCCTCAGGGCGGCGCGGGCGCCGGTGGCACGCTCGGCGTGAGCTATGGCCTGCTGCGGTTTGGGCGCTGATCAATCAATGACTATGTGGAGAAACACGATGCAAACAATCCGAAACCTGACGCTGGCCATGGGCGTGTTGCTCATCGCCGGGTGCAGCAGCTTCACCGGTAAAAGCAGCCCGACCTTGTCCCGCAGTGCCCAATGGGGCGTGGTGCCACTGGTCAACTATTCGCAAACCCCGCAGGCGGGTGAGCGTAGCGAGCAGATCTTGCTCAGTGTGTTGAGCAACAAAGGCTTGCAACCCCAGATGTACCCGGTGGCAGAGCAGGGTGAGCAGGCCCTGCTGGACGACAGCGAGCGCTTGAACGGCGCCATGGAATGGGCGCGCCAGCAGAAGCTCGATTACGTGGTAGCCGGCAGCGTCGAAGAGTGGCAGTACAAGAACGGTCTGGATGGCGAACCGGCGGTCGGGATCAGCCTGCGGGTCATCGAGCCGGCCACCGGCCGGGTGTTGTGGAGCGAAAGCGGTGCGCGTGCCGGTTGGTCCCGTGAAAGCCTGGCCGGTTCCGCACAGAAAGTGCTGCACAAACTGGTCGGCGGCCTTCGGATTGAGTAACTGAGATGAACTCCCCCCATATGGATTTCAGCCTGGCGCCCCGAGCCCAGGGCCTCGGCTCCTGGCTCGAAACGCTGGTAATCACGGCACTTGCGCTCGGCCTTGGGCTGTGGCTGACCCCTGACGATCCGCTGCAAGTGCGTGGCGAATTTCCGTGGCCGCTGCTGGCGCCGCTGCTGATCAGTGTGCGTTACGGGTTTGTGCGTGGGCTCAGCAGTGCGTGCCTGATCGTGATGGCGTTTTTCGTCCTGCGCCAACAGGGTTGGCCGTTGTACGCCGAGATTTCGCCTTCATTCATCGTCGGCGTTCTGGTCTGCACCATGGTGGTGGGCGAAGTGCGCGACTTGTGGGACCGGCGTTTGCAGCGTTTGCAGATGGCCAACAATTATCGCCAGTACCGCCTCGACGAGTTCACCCGGCACCATCAAGTGTTGCGGGTTTCCCACGACCGGCTGGAGCAACGGGTTGCGGGCAGCGATCAAAGCCTGCGCAGCTCATTGCTGGGCTTGCGTGAACGGCTGCGTACACTGCAAGGCACCCCGCAACCCTTGGCGGCTCTGGCTGAGCCGATAGTGGCGATCCTTGGCCAGTACGGTTCGTTGCGGGTGGCGGGTCTGTATCCGGTGGATGACCAGCGCCTGGTTCACGATGAACCCTTGGCAACCCTCGGTGTGATGGGTGCGCTGGCGGTGCACGACCCGCTGATCACCTTATGCCTTGAGCGCAACGAATTGGTCAGTGTGCGCAGCAACCTGACGGATAACGGGGAGCAGAGTGACTTTTCGTCGCTGCAGGTGTGCGTGCCGCTGATGGACACTGACGGGCGCTTGCTGGCGATTCTGGCTGTGCGGCAGATGCCGTTCTTCGCCTTTCAAGAGCGTACGCTGAGCTTGCTGGCGTTGTTGGCCGGGCATATCGCTGACCTGCTGAACAGTGACAGCCATAGCCTGCAACTGCCGGATGCCGACGCACAGCATTTTGCCCAGCAACTCAAGCGTTCCTTGATTGATGTACAGCAGCACGACTTGTCAGCGTGCCTGTTCTTCTTCGAACTGACCGAACCCGAGCCGCAATTGCTCAGCTTGTTTGAACGCAGCCAGCGTGGGCTCGACCTGCAACTGAATGTGCGTAACCAACGCGACCATCAAGGGCTGCTGGTGCTGTTACCGCTGACCAGTGCCGAGGGTGCCGAAGGTTACCTGACGCGTCTGAACACGCTGGTTCACGAACATTTCGGCCAGCAACACACCCTGCAAAGCCTTGGTGTGCGCGTATTCCCGTATACCCTGGAGCCCGCTTCCGAGCGCGGTGGCTTGCGTAACTTCCTGTTCAACGAGTGTGGCCTGAATGATCAGCAAGTGGCTATTTAGCCTTGGGGTAGTGCTGGAGGCGAGCAGTTGGTCCAGCCTCTGGGTCGAGCTGCCGCCGGGGCAGGCGTTCCTGCTTTATGTGACCGCCCATGGGATTGCCAGTGGCATGCTGTGCGCCGGTGTATGGATGTTGTTGCCTGCGCGTTATCGCCAGCCCATGCCCTGGAGCCCGCTGTTTCTGTTCTCTCTGGTGTTTTTTATCCCGGTGATCGGCGCCTTGGGCGTTGCCTGCGTGATCTTCCCGGCACTGTATTGGCCGCGCCCTCGCGAACCAGAAGCCTGGCAGTCACTGGGCATTCCGAAGTTGCCGTTTCGCTCGCAGCCGCTGCATTCACCAATTTTTCGCGACGGTGGTTTGCAGGATGTACTGCGTCACGCACCCGACCCGGATCTACGCCTTTCGGCGTTGCTGAGCACACGACGGATGCCGGGCAGGGACGCGATCCCGATTCTCAGGCTGGCCTTGGCTGATCCCAGTGATGATGTGCGTTTACTGGCGTATTCAATGCTCGATAAGCAGGAGAACGACATCAATCAGCGTATTCAGGCCGACCTCAAACAGCTGCCCACCGCCAAACCGCCGGCCCGGGCGGCTTTGCACGCCACGCTGGCGCGCTGGTATTGGGAGCTGGCCTATCTGGGGCTGGCCCAGGGCAGTGTGCTGGAGCACGTCCTGAATCAGGCGCGTGAACATGCCGAGCAAGGCTTGCGCGAAGGTGAGGGGGGTGAGCTGCACCTGCTGGCGGGGCGTATTGCGCTGGAAATGGATGCCTTGGACACTGCGCGTCCACACCTGGACGCCGCGCAACACGCAGGTATCGATGCTTCATTGTTGATTCCGTTTCACGCTGAAATTGCCTTCAGGGCCGGGCATTACGCGCAAATTCCGCTTCTGCTGGCAACGTTGCCCGCCGACCTGTTGCGTCGCCCCCCCTTCGCAGACCTCGCAAGGTGCTGGTTATGAACACACCCCAACACGACGCACCGGTGGCGGATGTTTGCCTGCTGCTTGAAGGCACCTGGCCGTATGTACGCGGCGGGGTATCGAGCTGGATTCACCAGATGCTGCTGGGGTTGCCCGAAGTGACCTTTTCGGTGCTGTTCATCGGCGGGCAGCGTAACGCCTATAGCCGCAGAAACTACGACATCCCGCCGAACGTGGTGCACATCCAAGAAGTGTTCCTTGAGGAGGCGTGGCAAGGCCGCCCGGCGAGCACCACCACCGAGCAAGCAATTGCCCCGGAACTGGCCAACCTGTACCGCTTTTTGCACCACCCGGACGCGCCCAGCGTGGCGCAGGGCCAACAGTTGCTCGACGCGCTGGCGCAGGATCGCCTTAGCCTGACAGACGTGCTGCGCAGCCGCGCCAGTTGGGAAACCTTGAGCGCAGACTATCTCAAACACTGTGGCGATCCTTCGTTCGTGAATTATTTCTGGACCCTGCGTTCGATGCAGTCGCCCTTGCTGATGCTGGCCGAGGCCGCACGCGACATGCCGAGGGCGCGGGCATTACACTCAATTTCCACCGGGTATGCGGGGCTGGTGGGCTGCATTCTCAAGCAGCGCTGGGGCTGTCGCTACCTGCTGAGCGAACACGGTATCTACACCAAGGAGCGCAAGATCGACCTGGCGCAGGCCAGCTGGATCGCGGAAAGCAGCGAGCAAGCGCTCAATGGCAGCCTGGACACCGGCACCGGCTACATGCGTACGCTGTGGATCCGCTTCTTTGAACGCATCGGGCGGCTGGTGTACGACCACGCCGACAACATCATTGCCCTGTATGACGGCAACCGTCAGCGGCAAATCAAGGACGGCGCCGATGCGGCACGTACACAAGTGATCCCCAACGGCATCGACTTACCGAAATGGACTGCCGCGTTGCAGGCCCGTCCCGACGGTATTTTGCCGGTGGTGGGACTGATTGGTCGCGTGGTGCCGATCAAGGATGTGAAAACCTTTATCCGCGCCCTGCGCGGCGTGGTCAGCGCCATGCCTGACGTGCAGGGCTGGATTGTCGGGCCCGAAGAGGAAGACCCGGCTTACGTCAGCGAGTGCCGCAGCCTAGTGGCCAGCCTGGGGCTGGAAGACAACGTGTTGTTCCTGGGTTTCCAGAGCATTCAGAACATCCTGCCGCAATTGGGTTTGATGGTACTGACCTCCATCAGTGAGGCTCAGCCGCTGGTCATCCTGGAAGCCTGGGCGGCGGGAATTCCGGTGGTGTCCAGTGACGTGGGCTCATGCCGCGAGCTGATCGAAGGCGGTATTGCCGAAGACCGCGACTTGGGGCTGGCCGGAGAAGTGGTGGCAATCGCTGATCCGCAAGCCACCTCCCGCGCGATCCTCGGCCTGCTGCGCGACCCTCAACGCTGGCAGGCCGCGCAAACCAGCGGCTTGCAACGGGTGCATCGTTACTACGGAGAAAACTTGATGTTTGAGCGATATCGCACCCTGTACCGCGCAGCCATGGAGGCGGTGTAAATGGCTGGCATCGGTTTTGAACTGCGTAAAATCCTGTCCCGCGACTCTTACACCGCGACCCTGCACGCTTATGTGTACGCCGGGCTCATCAGCTCGGGGCCGTGGGTGCTGTCGATTGTCAGCGTGATGCTGGTGGGGGTGTTGAGCCTCGGGTTGTTGATGCCGGAAATGCTGGTCCGGCAGTTTCTGATCACGGTGACTTACCTGATGGCCACCTCGCTGATCCTGACGGGCGGCCTGCAACTGTTTTTCACACGGTTTGTTTCGGACCGGCTGTTTGAGCGCAAATTCTCGCGGATCTTGCCCAACCTGGTGGGCGTGTTGCTGCTCGTCACCCTGAGCTCAGGCGTGCTGGGCACGCTGTTGCTGTGGGCACTGTTTGACGAGCCGCTGATGTACCGGCTGCTGGTGCTGGCCAATTTTGTGACCCTGTGCAACCTGTGGCTGGTGATTATCTTTCTGTCGGGGATGAAGGCCTATAACCGGATTTTGCTGGTGATGCTGGTGGGCTATGCGCTGATGGTATTGAGTGCGTACCTGTTGAGCTTCATGGGTATCAACGGGTTGCTGTTGGCGCTGTTGATTGGCCACGGCACGCTGCTGTTCCTGTACCTCTACGACATCCTGCGCGAATACCGCGCCGATACGCTGGTGGCGTTCGATTTTCTGGACCGGCGACAGGTGTTCACCAGCCTGTTGCTGACCGGGCTCTGTTACAACTTGGGGATCTGGATCGACAAGTTCATCTTCTGGTTCAACCCGGCCACTTCCAGCGCGGTGATTGGCCCTATGCGCTCGTCGGTGCTCTACGACTTGCCGATCTTTCTGGCGTACCTGGCGATCATCCCCGGCATGGCGGTGTTTTTGGTCCGCATCGAAACCGACTTCGCACAGTGGTATGACCGTCTGTTTCGGGCGATCCGTGAAGGGGAGACGTTGCAGCATATCGGCCAGATCAAGACAGAGATGACGCTGTCGATCCAGCAAGGGCTGCTGGAAATTTGCAAGGTGCAGGGGCTGACGGCGGTGCTGTTGTTCCTCTTCGCGCCGCACCTGCTCGAATGGCTGGGGATTTCCAGTTACTACCTGCCGTTGTTTTACATCGATCTGGTGGGGGTCAGCATTCAGGTGGTGTTCATGGCGCTGTTGAACGTGTTTTTCTACCTCGACAAGCGGGCAATCGTGCTCAAGCTGTGTGTGATGTTTGTGGTGCTGAACGGCGCTTTGACCCTGCTCAGCCTGTACCTTGGCCCGAGTTTCTTTGGTTACGGGTTTACCTTGTCATTGCTGGTGTGCGTGCTCGTGGCGTTGCAGCAACTGTCGACGGCGCTGCATGATCTTGAGTACCAAACCTTCATGCTCAGCGATTAAGCGGGAAGCGCGGCATGCGTGAACGGTGGTCCTTGGCCTGCGCCAGCGACCACAGGCCGCATCTTCGACTTGTTCTGGACACGCCATCCGATCAAACTGCGCGCATTCGCCCGTACCGTTCTCTTCAGGATGTTCAATGTCTATGTCATTCCCCTTGCGTACCGCGGTTGTCGCCTTCGTGCTGACCGGCCTCGCAGGTTGCTCGACGCAGAAAACCGCGATCTACGAGCATGAAAACTTCGATGACTCCGGCACTTTTTCGCGCAATTACCCGGTGGCCGACAAGGCTTCTTGCGAGGCAGCACGCCGCGCCTTGCTCAGTCAGGGCTACATCATCACCAGCCGCGACCCGAAAATGATCAGCGGCCATAAAAGCTTCCAGCAAACCGGTGAAAGCCATCTGGAAATCAGCTTTAACGTGGTCTGTGCCGATGACGGCGGGGCGGCGCATCACTCCACGATGTTCGCCAATGCCTTGCAGGACCGCTATGCGCTGAAGAAGGTTAACAACTCCGCCAGCCTTGGGGTCGGTGTGCTGGGGTCGGTATCGATGCCCATTGGTTCAACCGATGATTCGATGGTCAAGGTGGCCAGCGAAACCGTATCGTCTGCGCAGTTTTATGACCGTTTCTTCTCATTGGTAGAGGTGTTCCTGCCCAAGGAAGCAAAGAAAGCCGCGCACATTGAAGAGAAACCCGAGGCTGATCTGGGTGTGCCTGAGCCTGCGCCTGCCAAGGTCGAAGCGACACCTGCCACGCCGCCATCTGAGGCCCCGGCCGTCATCGCGCCCGAGGTGACGCCGGTGATCGCGCCGCCCGCGGTCGAGCCCGTGGGGTCGCAGCCGGTGGTGCCGCCCGCGGAAGCAGCCCCCATCACGCCGATTGACGCTCCTGCAACCCCAGAACCGACGGCGCCCAGCGCGCCAGCGGCGCCTGCAGCGGCTGTGCCTGAAGCGCCGATCCCTGTCGCAGGGCCAGCCCCGGTCACTGCACCGGTCAACCCAGAACCTGCTCCAGCGCAATAAACCGCGGCGGTAAATCTGAAATGATCTGCTACGTTTAAATTTGAGCCCTAGACGTGTTAGCGCAGGTGTCACGTTTCCTTCATGCGCGCACGTTAAGCTCGAACGATCACGACAACAGACGCAGAAGGATGCCGACATGGACGATTATCAGGAAGAACTGCTGGAGTATCAGGCGTCCCAACTGGACCCGCTGGAGCCTGCGGACGACGCTACCGAGCTTTGAACGTCGCAGCGCACGGTCGCTTCATGCCGACTGGCGCTGGCGGCGCCGGAACTCTCCGGGTGTTTCAGCGTTCCAGCGTTTGAAGGCACGTTGAAACGCCTCGGCCGAGGCAAACCCCAACAAATACGCGATTTCGCCAAAAGCCAGTTCGGTGTCCCGGATATAGGTCATGGCGAGGTCGCGGCGTGTGTCATTGAGGATGGCGCGAAACTGCGTGCCTTCTTCCGCCAGCTTGCGGCGCAGCGTCCAGGTCGGCAGTTTCAGGCGAGCAGCCACTTCCTCCAGATCAGGTTCACGGCCGCCATTGAGCAACGGCCCCAGCAACTGGGTGATGCGCTCGCGCAAACTGCGCGTACGGGTCAGTTGTTCCAGTTCGCGTTCGCACAATTGCAG
Organism: Pseudomonas sp. WS 5071; assembly: GCF_012985765.1. Classification (NCBI taxonomy): domain Bacteria; kingdom Pseudomonadati; phylum Pseudomonadota; class Gammaproteobacteria; order Pseudomonadales; family Pseudomonadaceae; genus Pseudomonas; species Pseudomonas sp. WS 5071. Next base: position 53,946 of record NZ_JAAQWY010000010.1, read on the forward strand.
CAAATATGCCCAGGTGCTTGGGCAATGCTGCGGGTTGCGCAGATCAAGCGTGGCGTGATTGAGGCGTAGCTGGTTGGTGTCTGCACGAAAGCGCACCGGGTTGTGGCTCAGCACGCTGTACTGCTCGGCGTAGTCGGGTTCGCTGAACTCGATCTCGATCTGTTCGCTGGTCAGCGGGCAGTCGGCCACGGCGGATAATTGCTGCAGCCAGCCTGAGATGATGGAGTCCACCACGAAACGGTTATAGGCGTTGTACGGGCTGATGGAGTAAAAGCGCAGCCAGGCGCCCTGAGCATCTTCGTGCAGGCTCGACTGCCCACGGTAGTTGGAGCCGTAGAGGGCTTCGAAGCGGATCAGGGTGCGCGCCGCTTCCCGCACCGTCGGGGCTTGCGCCGCCGTGACCCCGGCCAGCCCCGCCTGACTCAGGCGGCTCAACTGACCCATGCGCAAACCCAGTGCGGGCTCGCCCGTCAATCCAATCGCGGCATGCCCCAGGCGCATGTAGCGCGGAATCGAGAGCCGCGCCATGGGCTGGCTCAAGCGCGCAGCATCAAGGCCGTATTGATCGAGCAAGGGCAAGGGGTCATGACCGCAGCTGCGCACCGCATCCGCCAGTTGTTGCACGAAACCGACCGACAAATCCCCCAAACGCATCGGTAACGGTTTCATTGGCTACAACCAGAGGTTGAGCAAGCGAGCAGTGGACACGGGCATATCAGGGCTGGTGAGGCCGTTGCGGCTGATAAAGCTTTGCCCGACGCTGTGTTTGTCCCAGAACCGGCCCTGGGAAAACACCGTGATCCCGGCTTCGGCAGTGCTGCTGGGCACGCTGCTGATCAGGGTCAGACGATGCCAGGCTTCGCCTTCACTGACTTCGCCGGGCTTGAGGCTGATTTCGCTGGGCGTCGATACGCTTTTGTAACCGCCCCAGGGGTTATTCCACGTGTCTTTGCCGGTCACGAAGGCGGGTACGGCGATCAGTTGCACCTGTTGCTCGTTCAGCACGCGGTAGTTGTCGGGGTACCAACTGTCGCTGCCCACCAGAATACCGAGGCGCCCGGCCGGAGTGTCCACCACATTCAACTGATGGTCGGGGCTGGGCTGGATGTAGCTCTGTTCTTCGTAGGTCGGCAGCAATTGGCGCTGGGGCTTGCCTATTGCAGTGCCGTTGCGGTCGAACACCACGCTGCTGTTGTACAGCGCGCCGGAGCCCGCGTGCAGGGTGCCGTTTTCGATGCGCGGGTCGGGCAGGGCGATGCTGCCGGCCACCAGCGTGATGCTAAATTCCCGGGCCAGCCCGCCAAACAGGGTCTGATAGTCGGCGGCCATGCGTTTGGCTTTCATGCGCAAGTGGGCATCGTTGAGACGGCTTTCTCCTTCGGCCCCCAGCCAGGCACGGGTGAAGCTCAGCGGGTTGCTGATGGCCAGCCAGTGCATGGCTTCGTGGAGGTTTGCAGCTTGATACAGCTCGTCTTTCTCGCCGCGAAACATCAGCCATGAACCAATGTGTTCGGGCATCACCACGATGGTTTTCTCGTTGAGCAAGCCGGCGTCGCGGGCCTTGTTCAAGTAAGTCGCCAGTTTGAGATGCAGCAGCTCAAGGCTTTGATAATCGCGGGGCGACAGCAACGGCTCGATCCCCAGCAGGTTGCCACGCCCGGTGTCGACGCCGTCGTTAATTGCCAACTCGACCCGCAAGTCAGACAGGTAATGGCCGACGTCGCGTTGCTCGGTCCAGTACGCATACCCACCTGCAGCGGCGGCAACGGCGATCAGTAAGGTGCAACCAATTAATTTACGCATGAGAAATAGAGCAGACAGCCATTCGCAGGATTCGGTGTCTAGGGTAGGTGGCGCCTGCACGCTTGCCAAGAGGGGCTGTGCAATTGGGTTAATAATTTGTCACTTTGGGTCATTGAGTGGGGTCGGGCGGGGCTTTACTGTGCCTGTCATTCAACGACGGGCGCCGTAGAGCCTCCCGCGTTCCGTGAATCAGCCTGTTGTGGAGCAACTTGATGACTGCCACTCACTACCCGCATTTAATGGCCCCGCTGGATCTGGGTTTCACCACGTTGCGCAATCGCAGCCTGATGGGCTCGATGCACACCGGCCTTGAAGAAAAGCCCGGCGGCTTTGAACGCATGGCCGCTTACTTTGCTGAACGCGCCAAGGGCGGCGTCGGCCTGATGGTCACGGGCGGTATCGCCCCCAACGATGAGGGCGGTGTGTACAGCGGGGCGGCCAAGCTCAGTACCCCGGAAGAAGCCGAGAAGCATGTGGTCGTGACCCGGGCGGTACACGATGCCGGGGGCAAGATCTGCCTGCAGATCCTCCACGCCGGGCGTTATGCCTACAGCCCGCGTCAGGTTGCGCCGAGCGCGATTCAGGCGCCAATCAATCCGTTCAAACCCAAGGAACTGGATGAAGCCGGCATTGAGAAGCAGATCAGTGATTTCGTAACCTGTGCCCGTCTGGCCCAGAGCGCCGGTTACGACGGCGTTGAAATCATGGGGTCTGAAGGTTATTTCATTAACCAGTTCCTCGCGGCCCACACCAACCATCGCACCGACCGTTGGGGCGGTAGCTACGAAAACCGCATGCGCCTGCCGGTTGAAATCGTGCGCCGGGTGCGCGAAGCGGTCGGGCCACATTTCATCATCATTTATCGCCTGTCGATGCTGGACCTGGTAGAAGGTGGCAGCGTCTGGGACGAAATCGTGCAACTGGCGCAGGCGGTCGAACAGGCCGGTGCCACACTGATCAACACCGGCATCGGCTGGCACGAGGCGCGCATCCCGACCATCGCCACCAAAGTGCCACGTGGCGCGTTCAGCAAAGTCACGGCCAAATTGCGCGGTTCGGTCAAGGTGCCGCTGATCACCACCAACCGCATCAACACCCCCGAAATTGCCGAACAGATTCTGGCCGAGGGCGACGCCGACATGGTGTCCATGGCGCGTCCGTTTTTGGCCGACCCTGAGTTCGTCAACAAAGCCGCAGCCGGGCGTAGTGACGAAATCAATACCTGCATCGGTTGCAACCAGGCGTGTCTGGACCACACCTTTAGCGGCAAGCTCACCAGTTGCCTGGTCAATCCGCGCGCCTGTCACGAAACCGAACTCAACTACCTGCCTGCCATCCATGTGAAAAAAATCGCTGTAGTCGGTGCCGGTCCGGCCGGGCTGTCGGCGGCTACAGTGGCGGCCGGGCGCGGGCATCAGGTGACGCTGTTCGATTCGGCCAGCGAGATCGGCGGCCAGTTCAACGTGGCCAAGCGCGTGCCGGGCAAGGAAGAGTTCGTCGAGACCCTGCGGTACTTCAAGCGTTTATTGCAAACCACCGGGGTCGAGGTGTGCCTCAACACCCGTGTGGATGTTGAGCAGTTGGTGGCGGGCGGGTTTGACGAAATTATTCTGGCCACCGGTATCGCGTCGCGCACCCCTGACATTCCGGGTGTGGATCACCCCAACGTCCTGAGTTACCTGGACGTGATCCTTGAACGCAAACCGGTTGGCGCAAAAGTGGCAGTTATCGGCGCGGGCGGGATTGGTTTTGACGTGTCGGAGTTTCTGGTGCATCAGGGCGTGTCCACCAGCCAGGACCGGGATGCATTCTGGCGGGAGTGGGGCATCGATACACGCTTGGAAGCCCGCGGCGGCGTGGCCGGGATCACACCTCAGGTTCACGCGCCTGCGCGACAGGTGTTTTTGTTACAACGCAAGAAAACCAAGGTGGGCGACGGGCTGGGCAAGACCACGGGCTGGATCCACCGCACGGGCCTCAAAAACAAGCATGTGCAGATGCTCAACAGCGTTGAGTACCTGAGCATTGACGATGACGGGCTGCATATCCGCATAGGCGACGGTGAGCCTCAATTGCTCGCGGTGGACAACATCGTGATCTGCGCCGGTCAAGACCCGCTGCGTGACTTGCAAGCAGGTTTGGAAGCCGCCGGGCAGCGCGTGCATCTGATTGGCGGCGCGGATGTGGCGGCCGAACTGGATGCCAAGCGCGCGATCAATCAGGGATCGCGACTGGCGGCCGAGTTGTAGGCGCGCCCTGTGTAGCCGCTACGCGATGCCTGGGCTGACACAAGCAGCGGTAGCGGCTATAGAAAAACGTATGGTTTAAACTCCGTTCATTTTTGAGCGGAGTGTGCCATGAGCGTGCCTTTGATTGATTGGGAGCCCCGCGCACCCCTGCAACGTTTGCACCTCGACTGGCTGGTTAGCGCCGGGGTTGAGGTTGCAGTCCTGCGGCTGGACCTGATCGACCCGCTGATCACTGGCAACAAATGGTTCAAGCTCAATCACCCGCTGCAGGCGGCCCATGCTACGGGTGCTCACGGGCTAATTAGCCTGGGCGGCGCACACTCCAACCATCTGCACGCGTTGGCGGCAGCGGGTAAACGCTTTGGTTTTACCACGGTAGGCCTGCTGCGCGGGCACCCTCAAGAAACTCCCACCACTCGAGACCTGCAAGCCTTCGGCATGCACCTGCATTGGCTAGGGTTCGCCGGTTATCGCGCCCGGCATGCGCCTGATTTCTGGCAACCCTGGCAAGCGCTGTACCCGCATTTGCACACCGTGCCCGAGGGCGGCGCAAGTTTGGCGGGCGCGCAGGGGTGCTCACCGTTGGTCAAACAGGTGCGTGAACAACTGGCCGGGCTGGGCTGGGCAGATTACGACGCGTGGTGGCTGGCCGCTGGCACGGGCACGACGCTGGCCGGTGTGGTGCTGGCCGAAGCAGGGCGGCGCAGGGTCTACGGTGCAATGGCGGTCCCCGAGGACCATGGCGTCGCGCGCAATGTGGCATCCATTCTGCAATCGGCGGGCAGGGAGGCTGGCGATTATCAGTTGATCGATGCCAGTCGCGGCGGTTTTGCACGGGTCGATGAGACCTTGCTGGATTTCATTGGGGTCAGCGAGTTGGCGTGTGGCGTGCCCTTGGAGCCGGTGTACACCGGCAAAGCCTTACTGGCACTCAAGGAGGCGATTGAAACGGGACGCGTGGAACGAGGTCAGCGAGTGGTGTTTGTGCACACCGGCGGCTTGCAGGGCCGCCGGGGTTTGGAACAACGTGCTTAGCCGCGTTTAGGCAGCATGCGTAGCAACGTGTTGTCCTTGATCACGTAGTGGTGAAACAGCCCGGCCACTGCATGCAAACCAATCAGCCAGTACCCGATGCTGCCCCCCAGTTCGTGCCAGCCTTTGATCTGTTTGGCCATGTCCACGTCCTTGAGGGTCAGGGGCGGCAGGTCGATGCCATAAAAGAAGACCGGCTTGTCGCTGTAGCTCAGGACCAGATAGCCCATCACCGGCATGGCAATCATGAACACATACAGCGCCCAGTGCATAAGGGTCGCCAACGCCGTTTGCCAAGTGGGCGGGGTGGGGGTGATTTTCGGCGCCACGCCAAGCGTGCGGGCCAGTAAACGCAGCCAGACCAAAGCGAATACGGTTAAACCCAGCATGAAGTGGGCATCTTTCATCAGGGTGCGGCCGTCACTGTCTTTGGGGAAAATCCCGCGAAACTCAATGGCGGCGTAAATCAGTACAAACAACAGCACCATGACCCAATGCAGGGCAATGGACATGCGACTGTAGCTGTCGTTGGAGCTTTTCCAGGACATGGTGTTTCCTCACGGTTGGGTATCCAGCCTCCGTTCTTGTATGACGGAGTACCTTTACAGTAATACGTTTGTGCAACTTTGCGCTGAGGTGCATCAGTTTTCAGGGTTACCCGGCACGCGGGGCCACTGATCCGAGACTAAAAACAGGCGTTCGGCTTCTTCCCAGTCCCCTCCGTGCGTTTGCGTCAGTCGTACCAGCAACTGAGCAGGGGCCTGCGGGTGCAGCGCAGCCAGCCAGTCCTGCAATTGCGTGTCACGCCAAATCGCGTCGGGGCCGTAGTGCGCAGGGGCCAGCCAGGCATGCCGCGGCAAGGGCTGCCAGCACCCGGCGGGGCGTTGATGGACAAACGCTGACCAATCGCGTTGATGCAGCCAGCGGCCGCGTAAGTGCAGCGGATGCGCGCCGGCCGGGGGCTGCGCTTCGCCGGGCCACGGATACAGCAGGTAGCCGCCCAGCCACAGGTGCGCACTGAAATGCTGAATGTCCAGACCCGCCAGAATGTCGCGGCATTCAGGGCGGCTGGACATCGGTAACTGATGCTGGCTGAAATGCGTAAGTTTGCGGTCCAGCCGATCATTACTGCCTGGCCCCAGCCAGTGCGCCGGGTCGTGCCCGTCGCCGTGTTGCGGGCCGAGGTACAGCTTGATCGCCAGCTCCAGATGGTGCGCGCCATCGCGATCACGCAGCAGCATATCCAGCTCGCCCAGTGTATGACCGCCCACGCGAATGGGCAGGTTGGCGGCCACCAGCTCGACACCGGGGGCGTGGGTTACGGCGAACTGCCACAGCCGCTCGTAGTAACGACCCAGCCTGCGGGTGGTGGCCTGCGCAAGCCACTGCTGCAACGGCTCGCTGTGCCGGTCAAGGTCGCGTAGCCAGCCCTCCAGCCGGTGCGGGGCCTGCACCCAGTCGCTACCGGTCAACGGATGCCGTTGAGGCCAGGGCGTTTCGCTGAGCATGGGCGGGGCCAGCATCACCCACGCCAAATCACGCACCTCGGGGTGACGTAACTGTCGGGGCAGGTTGAGCAAGTCGGGGAAGAGGGTCATTCTGCGAGCATAGCCTTTTGCTCACGGGCTGAAAGGGTTTTGTCTATCGTGTCCTTTCGCCCATAATCGCTGTTTTCGCCCGTCACGTACCTCGCAGGAGCCTCATGGAGCAATTTCGTAATATCGGCATCATTGGTCGTTTGGGCAGTTCTCAAGTGCTCGACACGGTTCGCCGACTGAAAAAATTCCTACTCGAGCGGCACATGCACGTGATCCTCGAAGACACCATCGCCGAAGTCTTGCCCGGCCATGGCCTGCAAACCTCGTCGCGCAAAATGCTCGGTGAAGTGTGCGACATGGTGATCGTGGTCGGCGGCGACGGCAGTTTGCTCGGCGCGGCCCGTGCGCTGGCGCGGCACAATGTCCCGGTGCTGGGCATCAACCGGGGCAGCCTTGGCTTTTTGACCGATATCCGTCCCGATGAGCTGGAAGTCAAAGTCGCTGAAGTGTTTGATGGCCACTATCTGGTTGAAAACCGGTTTCTGCTGCAAGCCGAAGTGCGCCGTCACGGCGAAGCCATTGGCCAGGGCGACGCCCTCAATGACGTGGTGCTGCACCCCGGCAAATCCACGCGCATGATTGAATTTGAATTGCACATCGATGGGCAGTTCGTGTGCAGCCAGAAGGCCGACGGCCTGATTGTGGCCACGCCTACCGGATCCACCGCCTACGCCATGTCGGCTGGCGGCCCGATCATGCACCCCAAACTGGATGCCATCGTCATCGTGCCCATGTACCCGCACACCCTGAGCAGCCGCCCGATTGTGGTGGACGGCAACAGCGAACTGAAAATCGTCGTGGCCAAGGACATGCAGATCTACCCGCAAGTGTCCTGCGACGGTCAGAACCATTTCACCTGCGCGCCGGGCGATACCATCACCGTGAGCAAAAAAGCGCAGAAGCTGCGCCTGATTCATCCCTTGGACCACAACTACTATGAAGTGTGTCGAACCAAGCTTGGCTGGGGCAGCCGACTGGGCGGCAGGAGCGACTGATGCTCGATCCGGCGCGCAGTTACGATCTGATCGGTGACGTGCATGGCTGTGCTCATACCCTTGAGCATCTGTTGGAGCGTCTGGGCTATCGCAAACTTGCCGGTGTCTGGCGGCATCCGCAACGCATGGCGGTGTTCCTCGGTGACATCATTGACCGTGGCCCGCGCATCCGCGAATCGCTGCACATCGTGTACGACATGGTTCAAGCCGGTCAGGCGCTGTGCCTGATGGGCAACCATGAATTCAACGCGCTGGGCTGGTGCACACCGGCGCCTGCGGGCAGTGGCAAGCAGTTTGTGCGCGAGCACAACCCGCGTCACACCCGACTGATCCACGAAACCCTGGAGCAATTCGCGCAGTACCCCGGCGAGTGGCGCGAGTTTGTGCAGTGGTTTTACGACATGCCACTGTTTGTCGACGCCGGTCGGTTCCGCGTGGTGCATGCCTGCTGGGACGCCGACGTGATTGCGACCCTGCGTGCACAATTTCCCGATGGCTGCATCGATGAACATTTCCTGCAAGCGGCGGCCGAGCCCGATAGCTTTGCAAGCATGAGCTTTAACCGCCTGTTGCGCGGCACGGACATGCGCCTGCCCGACGGTATGACCTTGACGGGTGGGGATGGCCTGACGCGTTCGTTCTTCCGCACCAAATTCTGGGAAGACGACCCCAAAACCTACGGCGACATTGTGTTCCAGCCGGACGCCTTGCCGGAGCGGGTGGCCCGCAAGCCGCTATCGCCTTCCGAAAAAAGCGCCTTGCTGCGTTATGGCATTGAAGAACCGATGTTGTTCGTCGGTCACTACTGGCGCAGCGGCAAACCCGCGCCGATCCGGCCTAACCTGGCCTGCCTGGATTACAGCGCCGTGCTATACGGCAAGTTGGTGGCCTACCGCCTGGATCAGGAAAAACACCTCGATCCGCACAAATTTGTATGGGTTGAGGTTGAACGCCCGGAGGCTATTCAATGAGTGCTGTAGAGGTTTTACGATTGCCCCTGTCCATTGACCTGAGCGGCTTTGTCAGCCTGCTCAAGCGCATGCAAGTACCGCATCGGGTCAGTGAGGAGGCGGGTGAGCAAGTGATATGGGCGCCCGAAAGCATCGCTGAGGATGTGCGCAGCCTGTATGCGCGTTTTCCTGAGGGTGATCCCGAGGGCCAATTGCCCATCGTTGAGCGCCCGCCCGCCATGGCGCGTCCGGGCCTTATCCAGCAGTTGCGTGACAGCCCGGCCACCGCGACCATCCTGTTGCTGTGCGTGATGGTGGCAGTGGTGACGCAACTGGGTGAAAACCTGCCGCTCCTCAGCGGTCTGACGTTTCTTGATTTCAGCATCCGGGGCCAATACATCCAGTTCACACCTTTGTCGGATAGCCTGGCGGCGGGCCAGTGGTGGAGATTGTTTACCCCGATGCTGATCCACTTCGGTTTCCTGCACATTGCCATGAACGGCATGTGGTACTGGGAACTGGGCCGACGCGTTGAACTGCGTCAGGGCAGCATTAACCTGATCGGGCTGAGCTTGCTGTTCAGCCTGGTGTCCAACTTCGCCCAATATTTGTTTGGCGGCCCAAGCCTGTTCGGCGGAATGTCCGGCGTCCTGTACGGCTTGTTGGGGCATGTGTGGATTTACCAGCTCATGGCGCCGAACCCGCTGTATCGCCTGCCTCGCGGTGTGCTGGTGATGATGCTGGTCTGGCTTGCCGTGTGCATGTCCGGCCTGGTATCGCTGATCGGTTTCGGCCAGATCGCCAATGCCGCACACGTCGGCGGGCTGTTGATCGGCTGCCTCACCGGCTTGCTCGGCGGGCTGTGGGCGCGCCGCAAGCAGGCTAAATGAAACACCTGTGGTCGCGGCCTCGCGCTGGCAGTGGCCACAAACACCTCATCTGATTTTCACGAGTGGAAAAGAACCATGTCCTCTTTCAACGAAATGATCCAAAACATCACCCCCGAGATCTATCAGAGCCTGAAACTGGCCGTGGAAATTGGCAAATGGGCAGACGGCAACAAACTGACTGCCGAACAGCGAGAGTTGTCGTTGCAGGCCATGATCGCCTGGGAAGTGCAAAACCTGCCCGAAGAAGAACGTACCGGTTACATGGGCCCGCAAGAGTGCAGCTCCAAATCCATTTCGGTGCCTAACATCCTGTTCAAATCGGATGCTATCCATTGATTGAGATTGGTCGCGGTGCAATCAGCAAGATGTCGGCCAGCCTTGAGGCGCCGACCGTTCAATACGCATTTCGTTTGGGTGATACCGAGGTGCCGGTCAATCCGTTGATCGGCAGCAAGTTGCGCCTGGAGTTTCTGGGCACTATCAACTGCACCCATTGCGGGCGCACTACCAAGAAAAGCTTCAGCCAGGGGTATTGCTACCCGTGCATGATCAAACTGGTGCAGTGCGACGTGTGCATCATGAGCCCGGAGCGTTGCCACTATGACGCGGGCACCTGCCGTGATCCTTCGTGGGGCGAACAGTTTTGCATGACCGATCACGTGGTGTATCTGGCCAACTCGTCCGGGGTCAAGGTCGGCATCACCCGCGCCACGCAGTTGCCCACCCGCTGGCTCGATCAGGGCGCCAGTCAGGCCTTGCCGATTGTGCGGGTCGCTACGCGTCAGCAATCGGGGTTTGTCGAAGACCTGTTCCGCTCCCAAGTAGCCGACCGGACCAACTGGCGTGCACTGCTCAAGGGCGATGCGGCCCCGGTGGACCTGGTTGCAGTGCGAGCGCAACTGTTTGAGAGCTGTGCCCAGGGCCTGCAACAACTGCAGGAGCGTTTTGGTCTGCAAGCGGTCCAACCCTTGCATAGCGTCGAGCCTGTCGAGATTCGTTACCCGGTGGAGCAGTACCCGAGCAAGATCGTCAGTTTCAATCTGGACAAAGACCCGATCGCCGAAGGCACGCTGATGGGGATCAAGGGTCAATACCTGATCTTCGACACCGGCGTTATCAACATTCGCAAATACACGGCTTACCAGCTCGCCGTGCATCAGTAAAAGGACTCCAGCATGCGCACCGAACAACCGAAAATGATCTACCTCAAGGACTATCAGGCGCCCGAGTATCTGATCGACGAAACGCACCTGACCTTTGAATTGTTCGAGGACCATTCGTTGGTTCATGCGCAGCTGAGGATGCGCCGCAACCCGGACCGTGGCGCTGGCCTGCCACCCCTGGTGCTCGATGGGCAGCAGTTGGAGCTGCTGTCGATCACACTCGATGACGTGGAACTCAGCGCAGAGGATTATCAGCTCACCGATAGCCAGTTGACCCTGCACCCGCAGCGCGAGCAGTTTGTACTGGACACCAGTGTCAAGATCCATCCTGAGACTAATACCGCATTGGAAGGCCTGTATAAGTCCGGCAGCATGTTTTGCACCCAGTGCGAGGCTGAAGGCTTCCGCAAAATCACCTATTACCTTGACCGCCCGGATGTGATGAGTGTCTTCACCACCACGGTGATCGCAGATCAGCACAAGTACCCGGTTCTGCTCTCCAACGGCAACCCGGAGGGCAGCGGCCCCGATGGCGACGCTCGGCACTGGGCCACGTGGCATGACCCGTTCAAAAAGCCAGCCTACCTGTTTGCCCTGGTGGCCGGTGATCTGTGGTGTGTCGAAGACACCTTCACCACCCAGAGCAACCGCAACGTAGCGCTGCGTATTTATGTCGAGCCGGAAAACATCGACAAATGCCAGCACGCGATGAACAGCCTGAAAAAATCCATGCGCTGGGACGAAGAGACCTACGGCCGCGAATACGATCTGGACATCTTCATGATCGTGGCCGTCAATGACTTCAACATGGGCGCCATGGAAAACAAGGGCCTTAACATCTTCAACTCAAGCGCGGTGCTGGCCCGAGCCGAAACCGCCACCGACGCTGCGCACCAGCGGGTCGAAGCGATTGTGGCCCACGAATACTTCCACAACTGGTCGGGTAACCGTGTGACCTGCCGCGACTGGTTCCAGTTGTCGCTCAAGGAAGGTTTCACCGTGTTCCGCGACGCAGGCTTCTCGGCGGACATGAACTCGGCCACGGTTAAACGCATTCAGGACGTGGCGTACCTGCGCACCCACCAGTTTGCAGAAGACGCAGGCCCCATGGCCCATGCCGTGCGTCCTGACAGCTTTATCGAAATTTCCAACTTCTACACCCTGACCGTGTATGAAAAAGGATCAGAAGTAGTCGGCATGCTTCACACCTTGCTGGGGGCTGACGGTTTTCGCAAAGGCAGTGACCTGTATTTCGAGCGTCACGACGGCCAGGCCGTGACCTGCGACGACTTTATCAAAGCCATGGAAGACGCCAATGGCGTGGACCTGACCCAGTTCAAACGCTGGTACAGCCAGGCCGGTACGCCGCGTCTGAATGTCAGTGAACACTACGATGCCGCTCACCAGACCTACAGCCTGACCTTCGCCCAAAGCTGCCCGGCCACCCCCGGTCAGACTGAAAAACTGCCTTTTGTGATTCCGGTGGCGCTGGGGCTGCTGAACGCGCAAGGCGAAGAACTCCCGTTGCAATTGCAGGGTGAATCCTCGGCGGTGGCGACCCATCGCGTGGTGTCGGTGACCGAAGCCCAACAGACGTTCACCTTCACCGGCATCACCCGGCAGCCGCTGCCGTCCTTGCTGCGCGGCTTCTCGGCGCCGGTCAAATTGCACTTCCCGTACAGCCGTGACCAACTGATGTTCCTGATGCAACACGACACCGACGGTTTCAACCGTTGGGAAGCCGGCCAGCAGTTGGCGGTGCAGGTGTTGCAAGACTTGATTGGCCAGTATCAGCGCGGTGAAGCACTGGTCATGGACCCGCCTCTGGTCGAGGCCTTGCGCAGCGTGTTGGGCAATGGGCAACTGGATCAGGCGATGGTGGCTGAGATGCTGTCCTTGCCGGGCGAGGCGTACCTGGCCGAAATCAGCGAGATCGCTGATGTCGACGCCATTCACGCCGCCCGCGAGTTTGCCCGCCAGCACCTGGCCGAAAGCCTCCATGACGCCCTGTGGGCGCGTTATCAGGCCAACCGTGAGGTGTCCAAAGCCACGCCGTACGTCGCGCAAGCCGAACACTTTGCCCGCCGCGCACTGCAAAACATTGCCCTGTCGTACCTGATGCTCAGCGGCAAGCCTGAAGTGCTGGCGGCGGCTCTGGAACAGTTCGAACACAGCGACAACATGACGGAACGCCTCACGGCGCTGGCGGTGTTGGTCAACTCGCCGTTCGAGGACGAGAAGGCCAAGGCCCTGGCCAGCTTCGCCGAGCACTTCAAGGACAATCCGCTGGTCATGGATCAATGGTTCAGCGTGCAGGCCGGCAGCACCTTGCCCGGCGGCTTGCAGCGCGTGCAGGCATTGATGCAGCACCCGGCATTCAACCTCAAGAACCCGAACAAAGTGCGGGCGTTAATCGGGGCTTTTGCGGGGCAGAACCTGATCAACTTCCATGCTCAGGACGGTTCCGGCTATCACTTCCTGGCGGATCTGGTGATCCAGCTCAATGCCTTCAACCCGCAGATCGCCTCGCGGCAGTTGGCGCCACTGACCCGCTGGCGCAAATACGACAGTGCACGTCAGGCCCTGATGAAGGCCGAACTGGAGCGCATCCGCAACGCGGGTGATTTGTCCAGTGACGTGTTTGAGGTGGTGAGTAAAAGTCTGGCGTAACGGCGCCGGGTGACGCTTCGCTCCGGTGGGTTGACTGACCGGGGCGAAGCTGGCGTGATCGGCCGGCTAGTGGTTCTGCCCCAGGACGGTATCCAGCGCAGTGCGCGCATCATCGAGCTGCACCAGGGTGGCATGGCGTGCGCCGAGCGCGTCGTGGTTTTCGATGGCGGTCAAAATCGCCTTGTGCCGGGGCAGCGCCAACTCATGCAGGTTGGGTCGGCGGTTCGAATGCTTCAGTGCCTCGCGCAATGCCAATGACAGCATGTTGCACAAATTGGCCAACAGGTCGTTGTGGGTGGCATCGGCGATGCGGCTGTGAAAGTCCAGGTCGGGTTGCAGCAGGGCTTCAGGGGTGGGGGCCTTTTCCATGCGTTCATAGGCTTCGCGGATCGACGCCACGTCCTCTGCAGTCGCGTGCTGGGCGGCGAGGGCGGCGACGGCGGGTTCTATGATGCTGCGCACGCTGGTCAGCAAGGCAAAGAATTCGTTTTGCGGCGAGCACTGCATCAGCCAGTGCAGCACGTCCGGGTCGAGCATGTGCCATTCGCGGCGCGGCTTGACCACGGTGCCGACCCGAGGCTTGGAATACACCAGGCCCTTGGCCAGCAACACCCGGGTTGCTTCGCGCAACACCGGGCGGCTGACGGCGTACTCCTCGCACAGCAAGGCTTCGGCCGGCAATTTCTCATCCGGTTTAAAACGCCCGGAAACAATCTGCATGCCGAGTTCTTGAACGATGCGCGCGTGCATGCTTTTGCGCTCGGAAGGCTGACGGTAATCCATTGGGGGCGAGTCGATCCTGTGGGTGGAAGGCGCCGATCATAGCAGGCGAGGGCTCAAGGCTTATATACCTTGAGCCGACGCTCATGGCGCAACGCAGCGCCGCGCCATGACCGGTGACTGTCGGTCAATGGGAATGACGCGGCACTTCAGAACCGCGGCACCCCACCAGGAAGTCAAAGTCGCAGCCCTGATCGGCCTGCATCACGTGATCGATGTACAACTGACGATAGCCCCCAATCAGCAGGTTTTTCGGGGGTTCAATATCCGCCAATCGACCCGCCAGCTCGGCGTCGCTGATGTCCAGATGCAATCGCCCGCTAGCGCAGTCCAGTTCAATCCAGTCACCTTCCTGTACGGCGGCCAACGGCCCGCCCGCTGCGGCTTCCGGCGCCACATGCAGCACCACGGTGCCATACGCCGTGCCGCTCATGCGTGCATCGGAGATGCGTACCATGTCTGTCACACCCTGGGCCAGCAACTTGGCGGGCAATCCCATATTGCCGACCTCCGCCATGCCCGGGTAACCCTTGGGGCCGCAGTTCTTCATGACCAGAATCGAATCGGCAGTGACGTTCAGGTCGGGATCATTGATGCGTGCTTTGTACATGTCGAAGTTTTCAAACACGACCGCCTGACCGCGATGCTTCATCAGCGCGGGGGTGGCGGCCGAGGGTTTGAGCACAGCGCCCAGAGGGGCTAGATTGCCGCGCAGTACACAAATGCCGCCATCGGCCACCAGCGGGTTTTCGATGGCGCGGATGACTTCGTCGTCGCCATAAATCGGTGAGTTTTTAACGTTGTCCCACACGCTCTGGCCGTTGACGGTCAGGGCGTTAGGGTGCGGGATCAGGTTGTGTTCACCCAGGCGCCGCAGAACCGCAGGCAGCCCCCCCGCGTAGTAAAACTCTTCCATCAAAAAACGCCCGGACGGTTGCAGATCCACCAGCGTCGGCGTACCGCGTCCGATGCGGGTCCAGTCGTCCAGCTCCAGATCGACACCGATGCGCCCGGCAATGGCTTTAAGGTGGATCACAGCATTGGTTGAGCCGCCAATCGCAGCATTGACGCGGATCGCATTTTCGAACGCTTCTTTGGTCAGCACCTTGGACAGGCGCAGGTCCTCACGCACCATCTGCACCGCGCGCATGCCTGACATGTGGGCCAGTACATAACGGCGCGAATCCACCGCCGGGATCGCTGCGTTGTGCGGCAGTGAGGTACCCAGCGCTTCAGCCATACAGGCCATGGTCGAAGCCGTGCCCATGGTGTTGCATGTACCGGCCGAGCGCGACATGCCGGCCTCTGCCGAAAGAAATTCGTCGAGGCTGATGTTGCCGGCTTTATAGGACTCGTGCATTTGCCAAACGATGGTGCCTGCGCCGATGTCCTTGCCTTTATGTTTGCCGTTGAGCATCGGACCGCCCGTGACCACGATGGCCGGCACGTCGCAGCTGGCGGCGCCCATCAGCAGGGCGGGGGTGGTTTTGTCGCAGCCTGTGAGCAACACCACGCCATCAATCGGGTTGCCGCGAATGGCTTCTTCGACGTCCATGCTCGCCAGGTTACGGGTCAGCATGGCCGTTGGGCGCAAGTTGGATTCGCCGTTGGAGAACACCGGAAACTCGACCGGGAATCCGCCGGCTTCGATAACGCCGCGTTTTACGTGTTCGGCAATCGTGCGGAAGTGAGCGTTGCAGGGGGTCAATTCCGACCAGGTGTTGCAAATGCCGATGATCGGCTTGCCTTGAAACTGATGATCGGCAATGCCCTGATTTTTCATCCAGCTGCGGTACATGAAGCCGTTCTTATCGGCGCTGCCAAACCATTGGGCGGAACGCAGTGGCGGGGTTTTATCAGACATGGCGGCTCTCTTATTGTATGACTAATTGATTTTTATGGAGCTAAAGTAGCTGCAAAAAAGCCACTTTGGAAGAGTTGTTGCGTAAATAGTATTACTATATAGTCGATTCGACTGAGAGCTGATCCTGGTGTGTTTTCACCTGAGGCCACTCCAGAGGTGCCATAACAAAAACAATGGGAGACCGTCTCATGAGCCAGGAACTCCGGCTTATTCGTCGCATCACGCTCAAACTGATTCCCTTTCTGGTCTTGCTGTACCTGATTGCTTACGTGGATCGTTCGGCAGTCGGCTTCGCCAAACTGCACATGGGTGCTGACGTCGGCATTGGTGACGCCGCCTATGGACTGGGCGCAGGCTTGTTCTTCATCGGTTACTTCCTTATGGAAATCCCCAGCAACCTGATGCTTGAGCGTTTCGGCGCCCGGCGCTGGTTCGCGCGGATCATGATCACCTGGGGCGCCATCACCATCGGTATGGCCTTTGTGCAAGGGCCCCATAGCTTTTATGTCATGCGTTTTCTGCTGGGGGTGGCCGAGGCCGGTTTCTTCCCGGGGGTGCTGTACTACATCACCCAATGGTTCCCGGTGCGTCACCGCGGCAAGATTCTGGGGTTGTTCATCCTCTCGCAACCCATCGCCATGATGATCACCGGGCCTATCTCCGGTGGTTTGCTGGGCATGGACGGCGTGCTCGGCCTGCATGGCTGGCAGTGGCTGTTTATCGTGATCGGCACCCCGGCGATTTTGCTGACCTGGCCGGTGCTGCGTTACCTGCCTGACGGCCCGCAACAGGTCAAATGGATGGATCAGCGCGAAAAGGACTGGTTACTGGGTGAGCTGGAAAGCGACCTGCAAGCCTACGGGCAAACCCGTCATGGCAACCCGCTGCATGCGTTGAAAGACAAGCGCGTGTTGCTGCTGGCGCTCTTCTACCTGCCGGTGACCCTGAGTATTTACGGGCTCGGGCTGTGGCTGCCGACATTGATCAAACAGTTTGGCGGCAGTGACCTGACCACCGGTTTTGTGTCGTCGGTGCCTTATGTGTTCGGCATCATCGGCTTGCTGTTCATCCCGCGCAGCTCGGACCGCCTGAACGATCGTTATGGCCACCTTGGCGTGCTGTATGTGCTCGGCGCCATCGGGCTGTTTTTCAGCGCCTGGCTGACCGTGCCCGTGCTGCAACTGGCAGCCCTGTGCCTGGTGGCTTTTGCGCTGTTCTCCTGTACCGCGATTTTCTGGACCTTGCCCGGGCGTTTCTTTGCGGGCGCCAGTGCGGCTGCCGGGATTGCCCTGATCAATTCAGTGGGCAACCTGGGCGGTTACATCGGCCCGTTCGTGATTGGCGCCCTCAAGGAATACACCGGGCACCTGGCCTCCGGCCTGTATTTCCTGTCGGGCGTCATGGTGTTCGGCCTGTGCCTGACTGTTGTGGTGTACCGCCAGCTGGAGCGCAAGCACGTGCTCAAACCCAACGAATTCGCGGCCAGCGCCCAGCCTGCTACCCATCCCTGAACTGCCCGAGTGAGGCTCATCATGCGTTTAGTACAGTTTGAATTGAACAATGGCCAGCGCCGTGTAGGCGTTGTGCAAGACGGCCTGATTCGGGAAGTCGTTGATTGCACCAGCGTGCGTGAGGTGGCATTGGCTGCCATTGAAGCCGGTGTGTCGCTGGCGCAGCAGATTGAGGCACTGGGGCTGGGCATTACCCACGACTATCAGGCGCTACTGGACGAGTGCCGGATTTTGCCGCCACTGGATCACCCGGACCCGGCCCATATGTTGATCAGCGGCACGGGGCTTACCCATCTGGGCAGTGCGGCGGCGCGGGACAAAATGCACCAGCAGACCCACGACGAGACGGCGCTCACTGACACCATGCGCATTTTCAAATGGGGCGTGGAGGGGGGTAAACCGGACGCAGGTGAGGCAGGTGTGCAACCCGAATGGTTTTACAAGGGCGACGGCAGCATTGTTGTGCGGCCCGGTGAAGCGTTTCCATTGCCGCCGTTTGCCGAAGACGCGGGTGAAGAGCCTGAAATCGGTGGGCTGTACGTCATCGGCCATGACTGCAAGCCGTATCGACTGGGCTTCGCCGTCGGCAACGAGTTTTCCGACCACGTCATGGAGCGTAAAAACTACCTGTACCTGGCCCACTCCAAACTGCGCAGTTGCTCGTTTGGCCCGGAGCTGCGGGTCGGCGACTTGCCGCCGCATTTGTCGGGCAGCAGTCGCATTCTGCGTGATGGCCAAGTGCTGTGGGAGAACGAATTCCTGAGCGGTGAAGCCAACATGTGCCACAGCCTGGAAAACCTCGAATACCACCACTTTAAGTACACCCAGTTTTTGCGGCCGGGCGACGTGCACGTGCATTTTTTCGGCACCGCGACGCTGTCGTTTGCCGATGGTGTGCGCACCCGTCCGGGTGATCGCTTTGAAATCACGCAGTCGGCCTTCGGCGCACCGTTGATCAACGGCATTGCACCGGTCGACGCGGTGTTCGAACCCGGCGCTGTCGGTACACTTTGAAAGGAGAGCAGGTATGACTCAGATTCTCGGCCACAACTACATTGGCGGCCAACGCAGTGCGCAAGGCAGCGTCATTGTTAAAAGTGTGGACGCCAACACCGGCGAAGCACTGGCCTACGACTTCTATCAGGCCACGTTGCCAGAGGTTGACCGCGCGGCCCGTGCAGCGGCCGCCGCTTACCCGGCTTATAAAAGCGTGAGCGCCGAGCATCGGGCAACGTTTCTGGACGCCATTGCCGATGAGCTGGATGCATTGGGCGATGAGTTTGTCGCCCTGGTATGCCGTGAAACCGCACTCCCGGCCGCCCGTATTGCAGGCGAGCGTGGCCGCACCAGCGGGCAAATGCGTCTGTTTGCCAAGGTACTGCGCCGGGGCGATTTTTATGGCGCGCGCATCGATCAGGCGTTGCCGCAGCGCAGCCCGTTGCCCCGTCCGGACTTACGCCAGTACCGCATCGGTCTGGGGTCGGTCGCCGTGTTTGGCGCCAGTAATTTCCCGCTGGCATTTTCTACGGCGGGCGGGGATACCGCTTCTGCGCTGGCCGCTGGCTGTCCTGTGGTGTTCAAGGCGCACAGCGGTCATATGGCCACCGCTGAACAGGTGGCCGATGCCATCCTGCGTGCGGCTGAGCGCACCGGTATGCCCCAGGGCGTGTTCAATATGATTTATGGCGCCGGGGTCGGGGAGGCGCTGGTCAAGCACCCGTCGATTCAGGCGGTAGGCTTCACCGGATCGCTCAAGGGCGGGCGCGCGTTGTGTGACATGGCCGCTGCACGGCCCCAGCCGATTCCGGTCTTTGCTGAAATGTCGAGTATCAACCCGGTCATCATTCTGCCGCAGGCGCTGGCGGCGCGCAGTGCCACCGTGGCCCGCGAACTGGCGGCCTCTGTCGTACAAGGCTGCGGTCAGTTTTGTACCAACCCCGGGTTGGTGATTGGCCTGCGCTCGAGCGCCTTCACGGCTTTCATCGAACAACTGGCCGGGCAAATCAACGAACAGCCTGCGCAGACCATGCTCAACGCCGGGACGCTGGCCAGCTACGTGAAAGGCGTCAGCCACCTGGCGGGCCACCCGCACATCCAACACATTGCCGGCCTGGAACAGCACGGTGCGCAGGCCAGGCCGCAGGTGTTCAAGGCCGATGTGCGTCTGCTGCTCGAAGGCGATCCGGTATTACAGGAAGAAGTGTTCGGGCCGACCACGGTGGTGATCGAGGTCGAGCACGCCGAGCAACTGAACGCTGCGATCAACAGCCTGCACGGTCAGCTCACTGCCACCTTGATCGGTGAGCCTGAAGACCTGCAACAGTTCTCGGGGTTAACACCTTTGCTGGAGCAAAAAGTCGGGCGCATCTTGATTAACGGTTACCCGACGGGGGTTGAGGTGTGTGATGCCATGGTGCACGGGGGCCCCTATCCGGCGACGTCCGATGCCCGGGGTACTTCGGTCGGGACCCTGGCGATCGACCGTTTTCTGCGCCCGGTGTGTTTCCAGAACTACCCGGACAGCCTGCTGCCCGATCCGTTGAAAAACGCTAACCCGCTGGGGATTCAGCGCCTGGTGGATGGCCAGAGCACGCGCAACAGCCTGTAAGCGCATCGGGGGGTTGGCCTGTGGTCAGCCCCCGTCATAGCCCGCTACCACTCACGGCGTGGTAAATCCTTTAACTCTTCCTGTCAGGCAGGGGCTCATCCCTGCGCCTTGATAAGGAAGTACGCATGTCTGATTCCGCACCCTCAGCCTTACCGATGTATGCCACTTACGTGATCCAGCGTGCGGTGGCTGCACAGTTTGCAACCCGTCCCACAGTGCGCACCGTGGTCACGCACTTACTGACAGAGCAGTTGGAACAATCCTTCAGGCAACACGCCTTCGATCTCTCTAAAACCTACCTTGTGTTGACGGTCGACGCCGAAGGTAAAGCCCTGTCCACTCAGCGCTACCGTTTGTTGATAGAGGTGTTGCTGGAGCATATCGCCCGCAGAGAACCGCTCAACTACCGGTACTACACCGCCCAAGACTGTTTCGTCGCCATGAGCGATACGGCACCGCCCGCTGGCGGATTCACCTCGATCGAACCGATGCGTCAGATCGAGCCGGTTCTGCTCGATGTCATGCGTCTCTGGCAGGATGCTCTGCAAGAGGCGCATGTTGCGTACTGGAATCAACCTGCCGACACCGGCACCAGCCGCATGCTCTGGCTGGGGCAGATGATTCAGGATCAACTGCTGGCGGGCATTGAACGTGCGGCCGACCTCACGCAACACCAACGCAACACTTTGCGACAGGTTGTGCGCTACCCCCACCGCAATGAACGCCTCAGGCAACGCACGCCAGAGGCGAAGCTATTTGACGCGAGCGTGAAGGTGTACAGCGTGGCAGGCCGTTTTGTCGCCGGGCGTACGTTCAATGTGGTGACGCCGCAGATCCTGATCGAATGCGTCGAAGGCAAGCAGGCCCGCTGGTTCTACTGCACGCCGGGCGGCACCATTGAGTGTTTTACGCAGCTGCACCGTTTTACCCGTACCTGGAGCATGGCGTTCGGCTCCCTCTATCACCTTGAGCGGGTCACGTGTGTGTTGTACGAACCGGCAGGCAATTTTCTGGATACCCAGGCGATGTGTGTGCTGGAACGTCAACTGGACGCCATCCGACACCTGGATCAGCCAATGTCCATTTCGGTTCTGGAGCAGCGCTTGCGCGAAATCACGGACACCGCTGCGGTGTTTGAGGTACGTGAAAACGCTACGCCGCTGAACCTGGCGCCGGTCTATTCAGCGCTTCCACTGTGGTTGCGCGAAGCGTCGGCAGCGGACCGCTTTGAATATCGCTCGCAGTTGGTGGCGCTGGCCAGTGCCTACACGCGGTCGATGGGCAAACGCTTTAACGATGACATTCCTGACCTGCACGCCTACACCGCCCAGGCGTTGCGCCAGCAGATGTTGCTCGACCAGCCACAGGCGCCGGGGTACGACCCTGATGACATAGTGCTGACCTTTGTCGACCCGGTCGGCCCGGGCGGCGAGGGCACCATCGGTACATTGAACAGCTTTACCCTGACCCTGACCGAACTGGCCATTGAGAATTTGAGTGCCGCCCGAGGTAGTCGCATGACCATTCATCATGCCAAGGGACAATTGATCCAGGCGTGGTGGATGACGCCGGACTACATCAGAGGCTTGATACAGCGTGTGGATATCGGCCAACGCTACCCGCAATGGATCAATGAGTGCCTGACGGCCCATCCGGACGAGGCCCTGCGTCGCGAAAAACTGTTCACCGAAGAACTGCGAGCGCAGCTCCCGCTGCAGGCGCTGGAATGCAAGATCCGCCACACGGGTTACTTCACCGAGCGTGGATTTCAACTGGTCAAGGCCTTGATGCACCTCGACCCGCACATGCGCAAAGTGGGCGAGCAGCCCGTGTGCATCAGGCCGCTGATGCTGCTCTCGGCGCCCACCATTGCCCCCCATACCGTGCGCAGCATGTTTATCATCGGCCCGGCCGATGTAAACGCCGGGTGTCATGTGCTGTATCGCCCGTTACACCAAGAGCCCTTGGTGGAGTACCCCTCATGGCGAACCCTGTTCGCTGCGATTGCACGCCCCGGGGAGCTTCAGCGCAGCGTCTTGCAATGGCTGCCAGCCCAAGCGCGTCCGCTGTATGAAGCGGGCGGTTTTTATCGTCTCCATCTGCCGTCGTACAACGTCCACGACGACCACTCGTTCCCCGTGATCCCTGACGCCGCCCGATTGGGAGAGTTCGCCCTGGGTCAGCACTTCATGCACGACTTGTACCTGGAAATGGCGCGAACATTGAGCGAGCTGGCAGACCGACAAACCGTCTCCAATGCCGAACAACGCTGGCAATCGTTGATCACCGGTGGCTGGCTTTTGTTCAGTGCGGTTGTGCCTAACGTGCCGTTGGCCTGGCCGCTGCGCGTGATTGCGGGCGTCAGCCTGACCTACCTGGCCGTGCAAAATGACATAGAGGCCTTGCGCGCACCTGATGAGCAGGGCAAAGCGCAGGCCCTGATTGATCTGTTATTTAATTGTGCATTGGTGTTGCTGCATGTTCGCCCCGTGACCGGCCAACCTGGCGGGCTGCGGCAAACGCCGGATGCAGTGCTTCTGCCTGCCAGGCTGAGGGCGCGCGCCGCACAGCCCCGACCTGCGGTTGCCGCCGCAATTGAACTGGCGCAAGCGCATGACGTGGATATCCCGGTGGGCAATCAACAAACCGAACTGGATTTTTCGTGGTTTACCAGCCCGCAGGTCAAATACACAAAGTGGCAATTGACCTGGTTTGACCGCCATCACATCGAAGGCTTCCAAAGCGACGAGCCCGCCATTGACCGTGGTCCGTACCGGGGTTTGCGTGTGTTGAAGCACCGTTCATATGCCGAGGTCGATAACTGGGTGTATCGAGTGCAACTGGAGGGCGAGGATGTCTATCTGGTCAGTCCTGACGACCCGCAGAATCGGGGGCCTCGTATTGTGAGCAATGACCGGGGCGTCTGGACTTACGACCTAAACCTGCGGCTGCGCGGCGGCGCACCGAAAACACGCTTGCAGGTCAAGAAAGAACAGCGCATCAGGCGCCTGACTGAACTGCGTGAACAATTGGTGCAGTACAACGCGCGTGCCAAAGTGCTGGAAGCTGAGATGACGGCAGCGCAAACACTCAGTGACAAGCTCAATAAGCTCGAACTTGAGTCAACGCCTTTGCCCAAACGGCGCGCTGCACTGGAAAACTTCATTGCCATCATGGAGCGTCAAAAGCCTGAATACGAAGCGGCATTGGAGCTGTTTCGGGAAAAGCAGGAAGTGCTGTCCGAAGAAAAAGATCCCACCAATTTGGTGGGCTTTTACAAGTACCTGATTCGCCTGACCAGCACCCTGTTTGATAGTTACCTGTGGCTGACGGGTATTTACAAGTTGCAGCACCCCGAGGTGTTCAGCACCGAAGGCCGGTTTGTAAGCACCGAGTTGCTGCGTGCCGCGGCCTACCGGGCAGACTGCCGCGCGATCGTGGAGGCTTTTGACAAAGCGGCCGCCTATTATCGCGAACTGGACGATTACATCTGCAAGCTGCGGGCGGTACCAAAGTTGGGGCACGCCACGGCCATCGAGGCGCAGAAGCACTACGTCGCGTTTGTGCAGGCGGACACGGATTACTTTCGCTCCGCTGTGGTATGCCGTGCCTATCAATTACTCGTGCTACCCGACTTGATCATCGATGCCCCCGGCAGCGCGGCCTGGGTTAGCGTGCGAAGCCTGTTGACGGATTTGTTTTACACGGCACAAAGTCAATACGCGCTGGAAGACCGCGCGTTGTTTACCCTGGCCGAGCGCATTGAAATCCTCACTGACATCCGTGAGCGTTACGCCCGTGCAGACGATGCACTGGGGATCTTTCGAGAAGAGGTGGGGCAACACCTGGACACGCAGGCGTTTGAAAAGGTGCTCTCGGCACTGGCCGAGCTGGACCAAGACGCGGAGGCGATGTTGCAAGAGCAGGCCAGGGAGCAATCACAATGGTTGCCCGCGCAGTCATTGCCCGTGCGAACACCTACGTACACGCGCAAGATCGTGCGCACGCGCAAAAAAGGCATATTGGTCGGCACGGCCCGAAAAGACGTGAATCTGGGGGATACCGATGTGGTGGATGTGGGCGATGTGTCAGGCGCCAGTGCACGCAGTACCAGCCCTTCACCCCATTTGACAGTGGCCTTCAAACGCACCGCGCCTGATGAATGGGTTGAAATCGAATCGCCCGTGATCACCCTCGAACGGCCGTTGTCGGTCTTGAAAACCGAAGCCAATGCGCTGATTGAGGGCGTGAGTGGGCAGATCCGCAGGGTCAAAGGGTACGCCAGGCGTTCAAAGTTCCCGGTGGAGCTGGAAGAAATACTGGAGCGGTATGCGCAGAAGCTTGACCAATTGGTGCTTGAAATAAAAAAAGCTGCCCCCGATCAGTCTGCCGTTGAGCATCCCAAACCCGGCACGCCGGGCATGTACATCAAACGTCTGCAAAGCAGTGCCGCCCAGTTGCGGGCCCAAGGGATTGAGTTGCTGTTGTCAGTGCCGCCCACCAGTGCCACGGTCGAGTTTCTGCTGCAAAAGCGCCAGGTCAATCTGCTCAAACTCGGCCCACGGGTGCCGATGCGTGGTGAACGTCAGGATTTTGTTCAGGAATACGCGATCAACAATCAGGCAGGCGTAACCCTCTGGTATGCGCACTTGCATTACAAAGCGCTCAATAGCGCAGCGCAGAGCGTCGAAGCCGCTCACTTCAAACTGGCGGCCCAGCGTTATGCCAGTCAGCCGGCAGAAGATGCCAAAGCCAAGCCCGGGCGAACCCCGGTTCAGGTGTACTACGCACCTATCAGTCAAAAGATGCTGACTGAACGTTTTCTGTCGCTTGACGCCCAGTGAGAGAGCTAAAGACGCTGGTTTGACCTATCATTGCGCCTTTCCAACAGGTGAATGATTAATGAGCGATTCAAACCAGACCTTGCGTGCAGCCCTTGAAACCAGCGACATGCTGATCATCGACGGGCTGCACGCCTGGGATTTTTCTCTGGATGATGTGCAATTGCTCATCAAGTGCATGGATGGACGCGCTGAAAAGCGCTGGCGCTTCGTTACGCAGCAGCTTGAGGTGTCGGTTTTTGATGAAAGCCTGCAAAGCTGGACCCTCGTGGGCGACTCGGGCGAGCACCGCCTGGTTTGCCTCAGTGCTGTGAGCGCAAGCAACGATGACGAAGTCGGTGAGGTGGCTGATGAAGCTTAAATGGTTGCCGCTGTTGATGGCCTCAAGTGTTGGCGCGATGTCGGCGCAGGCTGCCTCCGAGCGCGAAGTGGAGTTGCTCGTCGGTTCCTATACCCAAGGCAAAAGCCAGGGCATTTACCGCTTGCAGTTCGACAGCGAAAAGGGGCGCATCACCCCTGAGCCGCTGCAAGTCTTCAAATCGGCCAACCCGTCGTGGTTGACGCTGTCTGCCGACCAGCAGCGGTTGTTTGTGGTCAACGAGAACGGTAAAGGGCAGGCGGATGTGGTGGGGCGCGTGAGCAGTGTTGCGATCAACCCGCGCACTAATGAGCTGACCCTGGTCAACCAAGTCAAAACCTTGGGCGAGGAGCCAACGCACTCCAGTCTGAGCCATGATGAGCGCTACCTGTTTGTGGCCAACTATGGCGTGCATGCAGACCCCGGCGGCAGCCTTGCGGTGTTGCCGATCAATGCGCAGGGCCAGTTGCAGCCCGTGACCCAAATGAGCAGCCACCCGGCCAGTCTGGTCAATCCCGAGCGCCAGTTGTCTGCGCACGTGCATTCGGTGGTGTCATCCCCGGACGGCAAATTTGTGTATGCCAACGATCTGGGCGCCGACAAGATTTTTGTCTACCGCTACGACCCTGCAGCCAACCCCGAGCATCCGCTGGTCGCCGCCGAACCGGCTGCCATTGAACTGCCCGCCGGGAGTGGTCCACGCCACCTGTTGTTCTCCCGCGATGGCAAACACGCTTACCTGACCACAGAAATGAGTGCTCAGGTGTTTGTGTTCGATTACGCCGACGGTCAGCTCACACAACGTCAGGCGGTAGAACTGGCCCCGGGCCAACCTGCCCGGAACCGCGCCGCAGGCGGCCTGCACACCAGTGCTGACGGCAAGTTCTTGTATGTCAGTAACCGGGGCAAAGCCAACGAATTGCTGGTCTTTGCGATTAACCCGGCCAATGGCGAGTTGACGCAAATCCAGCGCCGCACTGTGGAAGGCGATCACCCCCACGAGTTCGCCTTGAGCCCGAACGGCAAGTTTGTACTGATCGCCAACCAGATGAGCAACAACATCGTGGTCGTCGAACGCGACCCGCAGACCGGCAAGTTGGGCGACACCGTACAAAACCTGTCGATGGATGCCCCGTCCGACCTGAAGTTCATCAACCGGCCGTGAACCCCGGGCCATTGCGTCTATCAAGCGGATCGACAGGCGCAGTGGCTGCGCAGCCCTGTGAGGTCGTCAACCCTGGGTAATCAGGGGTGTTTGGCCATCACCGCGGTGAACAGCTCAGAGGTGAGGAAGCGTTCGAGCCAAGCCTGCACGTGCGGGTAGGGCGCCTGGACGAACCAGTCACGGTCTACGTGGGCAAACTGGCGTATGAACGGCGCCAGCGCCACGTCGGCCAGGGTCAAGGTGGCGCCGGTCAGGTAAGGGGTGTGTTCAAGCAGGGACTCAAGCCGCTGCAAGAATGCCGCCCCTTGCGCCCGGTAGTGTTCCACCGGGTATTCAGGGTAGCGCACGGCGTACTTGTAACGGTCCAGCAGCACCTTGAAACGGGTGTCGTTTTCGTCAATCAACTCATCGATCAAAGGCCGGTCGGGTGGCAGCCACAGGTCGGGGTCATTCTGACCCAGCGCCCAGCGCATGATCTCCAGGCTCTGCTCGATGACCCGCCCGTCGGCGCACACCAGCACCGGCACCGTGCCTTTGGGCGATGCGGCCAGCATCTCGACCGGCTTGGCCTTGAGGCTGACCTCAATGATCGATAACGGCACACCGCTATAGCGCAGGGCCATGCGGGCGCGCATGGCGTAGGGGCAGCGCCGGAACGAGTAGAGGGTATGCAACATCATTTGACCTGCACCGTGCTCAGCCCATTGCCTTGACGCTGAACCTGAATCTGCACCGGAATCCGTTCGTGCATCTCCTGTACGTGGGAAATCACCCCGACCTTGCGCCCTTGAGCCTGCAACCCGTCCAGTGCGTCCATCGCCAGTTGCAAGGATTCGGGGTCGAGACTGCCGAAGCCTTCGTCGATAAACAGCGACTCGATTTTCAACGTGCTCGACGCCATCGACGCCAGCCCGAGGGCCAACGCCAGCGACACCAAAAAGGTCTCGCCGCCTGATAACGAGTGCACCGAGCGCAGTTCGTCGCCCATCTCGGTGTCCATAACCAGTAATCCAAGCATGCTGCCGCCACGCTTGAGGCGGTAGCGGCGCACCAGTTGGCGCAGTTGGGCATTGGCATGATGGACCAACAGGTCGAGGTTATAGGCCTGTGCAATCTTGCGGAATTTGTCCCCGGTGCCCGAGCCGATCAAATCACTGAGCCGCGCCCAGCGCTGCCACTCCTCATAGGCCTGTGCCGTGCGCTGCGCCAGCGCCTGATTGGCCTGGGTGCGCCGGTCGTCTTCAGCTTGTTGCGCGCGCAGCCCGGCGCTCAGTTGTTCACAGTCCTCAAGTTGTGCGGTGAGCGCTTCAAGTGCCTGGGTCAGGGCCTGGGCGTCCAGATTGCCGTTGGCCTGCGCCTGATGCCGGGCGAGTTGCTGTTCGCGCTCCTGAAGCAGAACCCGTGCTTGTTCCAGCTGTTTTTCAGTGCTTTGCAGACGCTCGCGCAATGCCAGCACCTGCGGCTCGTCATGGGCCAATAACTGGCGCAGACGTGCGTCATCCACGCCGGTGTGCACGCCACGCCATTGGGCGACGTGAGCCGTTAACGTGGTGTGCTCCTGCTCAAGTGCTTGCAAACGCTCACGCTGCGCCTTGAGCTCGGCCGTCAGCTGGATCTGCTGGCGCGTGGTGGCCTGCAGCGTATCGTTGGCTTGGGCTTGTGCTGCGCGGGCCTGCTCCTGTGTCTGTTCAAGGTGCTGCTGCCAGGCCTCGGCGCTGCTGTGTTCGCCCAGCAGCGCCTGCAAGGCTTGGCCGCTCGAATGGTGCTGCGCGCGCAGTTCGTTCAGCGCCTGCTCCAGCGCGTCGCGCTGTGAGCACTGATG
Source organism: Pseudomonas sp. WS 5071 (assembly GCF_012985765.1). Classification (NCBI taxonomy): domain Bacteria; kingdom Pseudomonadati; phylum Pseudomonadota; class Gammaproteobacteria; order Pseudomonadales; family Pseudomonadaceae; genus Pseudomonas; species Pseudomonas sp. WS 5071. The sequence continues at coordinate 82,245 of NZ_JAAQWY010000010.1, forward strand.
GCTGTGCTGAACCTGCTCGTGCTCGATTGTCTGATTGCGCGCCGCGTACGCGTCGAGTTCGTCGCGTTGTTGTTCCACTTGCGCAAGCCGCTCGGCCACCTGCTGATCCAGCGCCATGAAACAGGCCGACGTGTGCTGGCGCAGTTCGGTCAAGCGCTCGGCAGTCAACACGCTGGAAAAGGCCGTCAGTTCTTCTTCAAGCCGCTGGGCATCGGCGTTGAGCTGCACTTGCTGGTCGGCCAATTGCCGGGCTGCCAACTGGCTGGCGTCGTTGTTGCGCTGGATGTCGCCTTGCAGTTGTGCGGCGTCCTTTTGCAGGGCGAGCAGGGTGTTCTGGCGCGCCTCGTCACGGCTGATGCTGTAGTGCAGCTGTTCAAGCCGATGGGCCAGCCACTGCTCACGTTTAGCCGGAGGTTGGTCTTGCCATTGCGCATGGTGTGGGTGCGCTTCCAGGTGCGGGGCGAGCGCCTGTTGGTCGTCCAGAAGCTGCTGATGTTGCAGGCGCAGTTCGCGCAGTTGTGCATTCAGGCCGCTGACGTTTTCACGCAGTTGGTCGAGGGTGGCCTTGAGCGTGTCCACGGCCTTGCGGGCATTGGCTTCTTCGCTTTCGTCGTGGCGCGTCAGGCTCTGCAACATCGCTTCGGGCTGATGGTACGGGTGCTCATGGCTGCCGCAGACCGGGCACGGCTGGTTGTCCTGCAAGTGTTCGCGCAGCTCTTCAACACTGGCGCTGCGGGCCAGTCGCTGGCGCTCCAGCAGTTGGCGCGTGACGTTCAGCGCCTGGTCGGCCGCCTCGTACTGCTTTTTGGTCTGGGTGCCGTGTTCGATCAGCTGTTCGCGTTCGGTTTGCAGCGCCTGCAATTTGCTTTGCAGGGCCAGCAGCCGGGCGTCCTGCGCCTGTTGAGTGCTGCACAGGCGTTGCAAGTCTTCGTAATCGCGCTGCTGCTGGCGATTGTCCTTGAGCAGGCTGCCCAAGGTCTGGATTTGCTCGTTGACGGCATGAGGTTCGGCCGCGGCTTCCTGAAACAGGATTTCCAGGCTATTGCGCAGCGCAGTCAGCTGTTGCGCAGCGTGCAGAGCACGTTGCTCCAAGGCCGGCAACTCTTGTTGCCCTGTGTTCAAGGTGTTGTTCAACCGTACCAGTTGCTGCAAGCGCGGCCGCCAGACGTCCCAGGCACTGGCCAGCGGTGCCAGTTCCGCGCTGTGTTCAAGCTGTTGCGCAATCAGCGACAGGTGTTCGGTACTGCGTTGCTGGCGCTCGACGAGGGTGTCGAGCCGCTGCTGGCCCGATGCACTGGCGGTGTCGGCTTGCTGCTTGAGGGCATGTTGCTTGTCGAGCGTTTGATTGAGCCGTTGCAGGTTGGCCTGTTCTGCAAAGGCGTGTTGCAGGGGCGTGGCGCACTGCTGGTGCGTGGCCAGGGCCTGTTCTGTCGCCAGGCGCGCAGCCTCTAACGTGTGCTCCAGTTGCGCATGTTGGGCCTGCAATTGCGTGTGTTGCAGTGCCTGGCTGGCAATCTGGGCGGCGAGTGGACTGACCTGCGCGTCCAGCTCGGCCAACCGTGAAAACTGATGGCGCTGGGGGGCCAGTTGGTCGAGCAAATGCAGGTTTTCGCGTTCGCTGCACTGGCTGTCCCACAGCCCTTGCGCCTGTTGCAATTGCTCGGCGGCGCTGTGTTGCTGTTCCTGCAGCTCGCGCAAGACCTTGAGCCACGCATGTTGCTGCTCTAGCTGTTTGAGTTGCAGTTGCCGTGCCTTGAGCTGTTCCTGGGCCAGGGTGAAGTGTTGGTTCAGTTCGCTGCGCGCTTGCGGCGACAGAGGCGTAATGCCCACCGCTTGGTCCTGTAGCTGCTTGTGCAGGTCGCGGGTTTCCTTGGCCTTGTCGAAAGCGCGTTTGCCCAGCCGGGTGTACAGCGCGGTGTCGGTGAGTTTTTCCAGCAGTTCGCTGCGTTCGTTGTCGTCGGCCTTGAGGAAGGCGCTGAACTCGCTTTGGGCCAGCATCACGGCGCGGGTGAACTGTTCGAAGTTCAAGCCCAGCCGGGCTTCAAGCTGGACCTTGTAGTCACCTTTCTGGCTGGCCAGCAATTGATCGCTGTCCAGATCGCGCAGGCTTTGGCGGCTGGCCTGGAGCTTGCCAGTGGCCTTTTCCCGCGCCCGGTTGGCCTCCCAGCGCGCCCGGTAGCGGCGACCGTCAATGCCGACAAAATCCACTTCGGCATAGCCTTCACCCGTGCCGCGGCGCAGCAGCGTGCGGGGGTCGCCGGTGGCGATCTCGCCGTCGACGTCTGGCACTTTGGCATCGCGGCCGGTGTTGTTCAGGCGCGGCACGGCGCCAAACAACGCCAGGCACAAGGCGTCCAACAGGGTGCTTTTACCGGCGCCTGTGGGGCCGGTAATGGCGAACAGACCGGCGCTGGCCAAGGGCTCGGCGGTGAAATCCAGCTCAAACGGCCCCGCCAGCGAAGCGAGGTTTTTCAGGCGGATGGCGAGAATTTTCATGGCTGTTCGCCCTCCAGCTGTACGTCTTGCAGCAACACGGCAAAGTCCTTGAGGGTCTGTTCATCGGCTTCTCGGCCGTAGCTTTCTTGCCAGGCCCGGCTGAACAGCTCCTGCGGGGTCAACTGGTCGAGTTCGATCAGCCGCGAGCCGTCATCCTCGTCCGCACCTTTGCCCTTGCCCGCGTAGTCGGCGCTGATGCGCACCAGGCGCACGGACTTGCCTTGCAGGGCGGTTTCAATCTGCTGGCGCAGGTCCGGCTGGGGTTCGTCGAGTACCACGCGCACTTCGAGCCAGGGCTGGCGCTGGGGATCGGCCAGCAGGTCAACGTCCGGCAGGCCGCTCAACTGCGAGAGAATCTCGGCCAGAGGCGCCGGGCCGATGCGTTGCAGGTTCACAGCACGAGGGATCAGCAAGGGCTCCACGCTGACCAGGGTTTCGCCCTCCAGTTGCACTTCCAGCACCTGGTGCGGGTAGCTGATTTCTGAAAAGGACAGGGGGATGGGCGAACCGCAATAGCGAATCCGCTCTTCACCATTGACCTTCTGCGGCTTGTGCAAATGCCCCAGGGCCACGTAGCTGATGCTTGGGCCGAACAGGCTGGCGGGCAGCGCTTCGGCGTTGCCGATGATCAGGCTGCGCTCCGAGTCTTCGGACACCGAGCCGCCGGCCATGTGTGCATGGCTGATGGCTATTAATGCCTGGCCGGGATGGCGCTTGGCGTTAGCGGCCTCGATCAACCACTCATGCACCTGACCGATGCCACGCAGGTAGTCATCGCCCAGATGTGCGCCCGTGACCTCGGCAGGGCGCAGGAAAGGCAACGCCAGGCACCAGGCCGCGATGCGTCCGCTGGCATCGGGCAGCGGGATCATCAGGCGTTCGGCATCCAGTTGACCATCGTCCAGCCACAACACGCGGCCCAGCGCGTGGGTGCGCAGACGCCGCATCAACGGGGCGGGCAGCTCAATGCGTGAGCCGGAGTCATGGTTGCCGGCAATCATCACGATGGTCAGCGCGGGTTGTTGTTCATGGGCGCTGACGATGAAGTCGTAAAGGCGCTCCTGCGCTTTGACCGGCGGGTTGACCGTGTCGAAGATGTCGCCGGCAATCAACAGCACGTCGGGTTGTCGGGCGGCCAGTTGGCTCAACAGCCAGTTAAGAAAACAGGCATGTTCGAAGTCACGTTCCTGGCCATGGAGGTTTTGCCCCAAATGCCAGTCAGATGTGTGAAACAGGCGCATAACAGAATCCGTTAAAAAAGGTCATCAGCGGTGGCGACAGGCATGCTGAATTGCTGTCGATACCTCGAAATTATTTGGGGTAGAGCGGCGGCAGGCTGCTCGGCTCGCTGCCGGGGTCTTGCTCGCGTTCGATCGCCGGAATGCTGCGAATGGCCTTCCATAAGTCTTCACCTTGCCAATGCTGGCCGGACTCGCTGTAGAGGGCGCCATTCAGGCCGTCCAGCGCATCCGACAACAACACAAAGCGTGCGGCCATGTCTGCCAGGGTTTCCGGCTGCTGGCGGGCCCAGGCATCCAGTGCCTGTCGGGTTGCCTGCGGGTCGTTGGCCAAGCAAGCGCGCTTGAGGTCATCCAGTAGCGTGCGGGGGCTGGGCCCGGTGTGCGCGGCTCGCAAAATGGCCGGCTGCCAGCGGGCGCGCCACCACAGGCCGAAGCCGATCAGCGTCGAGCAACCCAGTACGAAAGTGCTGAGTTGCCACAGCCACAGCGACGAATTATCGCTCAGGGGGCGTGCCGTATTGCTGGCCGCAGCGTCCACGGCCAAGTCCGGATTGGCGGCGACTTGCAGCGTGCGCGCCGGTAAATAGCTGCGCTCAAGGCGATCTTCGTGGGTGTTCCACCACACCACTTCAACAGCGGGCAATTCGACTTGGCCCACGCGGGTGGGCACCAGCGCCTCGCGCTCCTCGCGGCTGCCGATCAGGCCGTTTTCGGTGATTTGGTTGCTCAGTTGCGGCAGGTCCGGGTAGCGCCGTAACCCGTTGACGTCGGTAGCGGTGAGCGCGGGTAATTGCGCGCTGGACAGCCCTTCAGCCTTGAGCGTAAGGGTTCGGGTAAGCGAGTCGCCGACCATGCAGTGATCGGGCTCGGGGTTCCAGGTTTCACTCATGCTCAGGCTGCGAGCGGGCAGCCATGCAGCGTTGCTCGGGTAGTCTTGCGGCTTGGGTTTGACCTTGAGCGGGATGTCCGGCGAAGTCACATGCACCAGCTTTCCCGGTATCGGGCCCAAGGGCGCCGGGGCGTTGGACTGTTGGCTGTCGACCTGAGTGGCGCTGAAGGTTTGCGCAGGCACCAGCAGCTCGCCGCTGTGCTGCGGGTAGATCCCGTAGCGCATTTCGATGACGCCGTGGCGCACGCCGTTAATCAGCTTTTCGTAGGTGCGCGACTCACCGAGCTGTTCGACGATGGCATCGCTCAGGTGCAACGGGGTCAGGCTGCTGTCGTCGTACAACGCAACCGAGTGGTAAATGCGCAGGGTCAGGATGGCTTGCGCCTGCACATAAACGCTGGACTGGTCGAGGCTGGACTCAATAAAAACCGGGGCCAGTTCGTTGTCGCTGACCACACTCTGGCTGACCGTCAGGCTGATCGGTTGACTGCGGTGATCGCCAACCTGCAGCGGCGGGATCACCACCGTGCCGGTGCGTTTGGGTTGCAGGGTGATGATCCAGCGCGTGTTGGCCTTGTTGCTGTCGCTCAGGTTGGTCAGTTGATTGACCTGGCGCGTGCCGCGCACCTCAAACAGGTCGTTGAGGGGCGTGAGGTCAGGCTTGCCAAATTGCGTGGCGTCATTGGATTCCAGCGTCAACTCGACGGTTTCGCCCGAGTTAAGGTGATCGCGGTCGACACTGGCGACCAGCCCCAGTGCTTGGGCGGGCAGCGTCCAGCACCACAGCAAAAGTAACAAAGCACAAAGGCGGTTCATTGAGGCGTGTCCTGATGTTGCTGCTGTTCGTACCAAAATTTTCGTCGCAACAGTTCGCTGGGGTTGTCGGGAATCTGTTTCAGCCATTGCTCCAATGCCTGCCGGTGTTCTTCTTCGATGGGCCGGGCGGCAGGCGGTGCTGGGGCGGTAGCGGGCTCTGCCTCGGGTTCGCCCGGTGCAGCGGGTTGGGCGTCCGGTGGGGCGGCATCGTGTGGATTGAGCTCGCCCGAGGGCGTCGCCACCGTGCTGTTGTCTTGCTCGCGGGTGTTGACGCCGGCCGTGCCCGGGGTTGGCGTGCTGATCGGGGGCGGGGTGTCAGGTGCCGGGTGCTCGGCTTCGGGTGGCGGGTCCGGCGCCGGGGGTTGCGCGTGCTGCTCAGCCAGCAGTTTCTCGATCAATGCTTTGTTCTGGGCTGCGGCCAGTAGTTCGGGCTCACGTTCAAGCGCCTGCTCGTAGGCGTCAACGGCAGCTTCCAGCTCGCCCGCCATGGCCAGCGCATTGCCGCGATTATAGTGGGCGCTGGCGCTGTTGACCTCGGCAAAACGCTGGGCTGCAGCGGTGTAGTCACCCGCTTGATACAGCGCCAGCCCTTGCCACATCGGATCATCAAAATGCTCCACAGCTTGCAGCGGTTTTTTCTGCTCCAGCAAGCGTTGGCCCTGTTGGTCGGGACGTAGCCAAAGGTCGGTAAAGCTGAAGGCATAGCCGGGCTGCGGCAACATGAGCAGCAGCGGCAGGCAGAACAACCAGCCGCGACGCCCGGCACAGGCTGCGAGCAGCAACAGTGGCAACAACAGCCAGTAACCCTGGTCGGCCCATGTATCAAGGCGTTGGGTCTGGCCGTCCGCACGCAGGTGTTGTGCTCCGTCCAGCAGGCCCAGCCCGCGCAAATCGTTGTCATCCAGACGCGCCTGACGGTAGCGGCCGCCGACGTCCAGAATGAAGCTGCGCAAATCGGGGCTGTCGAGGCGAGGCAACAGGATGGCGCCTTGGTCGTCTTTGAGCAGTTGACCGTTTTCATCGACCACCGGCGCTCCGTCGCGCGTACCGACACCGAGCATCAGCAGCGGCGGTGCGCGGCTATCCAGCACTGCGCGGATGCCTTCACGTTCCTGCTCGCTGAGGGATGAGCCAATCAGCAGCAGTCGGCCCTGACCCAGCCCGCCCTGATTCAGCAGCTGCAAGGCTTTACCGACCGCCAGATCGGCGCGATGGCCCGGCTCAGGCATGATTGAGGGTTTGAGCGCTTCAAGCAGGTTGCGGCTGGTCGCCAGGTCGTCAGACAGAGGCACCAGCGTGTGGGCGCTACCGGCGTACACAATGACTGCTGTTTGCGCGTCGCTGCGGTTTTGCAGCAGGTCGTATACCTTGCGCCGTGCTTGTTCCAGGCGATTGGGCGAGCTGTCGGTGGCCAGCATCTCGGGGGTCAACTCCAGCATCACCACCAAAGGATCGGCGGTTTTTTGCGTGGATTGCTCCACCCGTTGCCAGCTCGGGCCCATCAGTGCCAGCGCCGCCAACAGCCAGGCCAGCCCCAGAATCATCCATGGCAGTTTGCTGTCGCGGCCATTGCCGCCGCTCAGCAGCACCCGCTGAAACGCCACGGGCAAGATCATTTGCCAGCGTCCCGCCCTTTTTTGCCGGCGCCAGAGCTTCCACAGTAACCAGCCGAGCAGGGGCAACACCGCCAACCATTCGGGGCGGAACCAGTGCGGCCAGAAGGCGCTCATCGGCGTCTCCGCAGGCGCAGCCGTTTGAGGCGCTGGCGCCATTGAGGATGAGGTTGCAGAAGGTGCTCCTTGGTCAGCCAGCGTTGCAGCAGATTGTTGGGCCACAGTTCGCGAATCACCAGCAGCACACTCAGCAGCAATGCGCACGCCAGTGGCCAGCTATACAGCGCCTTGGCCGGGCGGGCCTGGGTGGGTTGTTGCGCCACCGGTTCGAGTTGATCAAGGGTGTCCTTGATGGCTGCAAGCTCTTGACCGTCATGGGCGCGGAAGTACTGGCCGCCGGTCAGGCGGGCGATTTCCTGAAGCGCGGGCTCGTCCAGATCAACCCCGGGGTTAATGCCGAAGAGGCCTTTGGTGCTGCTGTCTTCATGGTCAGCGCCGATGCCGATCGGGTAGATTTTGACGCCTTCTTCAGCGGCCAGGCGCGCAGCGGTCAGCGGGTCGATTTGCCCGCCGTTATTTGCGCCATCGGTGACCAGGATCAGTACGCGGCTCTGGGCAGGGCGTTGGCGCAGGCGTTTCAGGGCCAGGCCGATGGCATCGCCAATGGCCGTGTTTTTGCCCGCAATGCCAATGCGCGCTTCGTCCAGCCAGGTGCGCACGGTATGCCGATCAAATGTCAGCGGCGCTTGCAGGTAAGCCTGACTGCCGAACAGGATCAAGCCGACGCGGTCACCCTCGCGGTTTTCCAGAAAGTCGCCCAGCAGGCTTTTGACCAGATCCAGGCGGCTGACGTCTTCGTCCCGCCATTGCATGTCCGGGAAATCCATCGATCCCGAAACGTCGACGGCCACTAACAGATCCCGGCCACTGGCGGCAATGGGCAGCGGCTCCCCGACCCAATGCGGGCGCGCGGCTGCTGTCAGCAGCAACAGCCACAACAGCATGTAGGGCGCTTGTTGGCGCCACGAAGGCAGTGTCGAACGCGCTTTGCGACGCGCCAGTTCTTCGAGGTCGCCGAGAAAACTGATTTTGAGCGCAGCTTCGCCGCTGTCCGCTACCGGCAACACAGCGCGCATCAGCCACGGCAGCGGCAACAGGGCGAACAGCCAGGGCCAGGCGAACTCAAACATGTTTGCGGATCCAGGTTTCAACCGCTTGATTGAGCCCGGCGATGGCTTTGTCATCGAGCTTGCATTCGGGTTTATAGGCGCCTTCTACCAGCACCATCCAGCGTGTCAGCCCGGCCGCGGGGCACCGGTTATCAAGGAACGCCAGCCATTTGCGGCCATTGAGGGTGTGGCTCTGGCTGTAGGGGTAATGGTTGCGGCACAAGCGTTTGAGCAAGCCATTGAGCTGTTGCAGCCAGGCGCCGGCAGGAGCGCCGTCGTAGGGCTTGGGAAAGCGCGCGAGTTCCTCAAGGGCAGCCAGACGCACCGGGTCAAGCGGTTGCTCAGCGCGCTTGGGCGAGCGTTTGGCCGGCAAATAGCGGCGTAACCACCACACGCCCCAGCCCAGCGCGGGGAGGATCACGAGCAGCAGCCACCAACCCGGAGCAGGCGGCCACAGGCCTATCGCTTGAGGCGCGATTAACGGTTGCAGTTGCTCAAGGGCGCTCATAGCGTTTTGCCGGGCCGTTTGGCATTCAGGTAATCGCGTAATTGCTCGATCATTTCGCTCTGGGTGCTCAAGGGCATCAGCAGCACCCGCAGTTTTTGCGCGAGCAGTGCCCAGCGTGCGATGCGGGCTTCGGCTTGCGCGCGGTAAGCCTGCCGCAAATCATAGTTGAGCGTGTCGAGTTCAAGCTGGGCACCGCGTTCCGCGAAGCGCAGCAAGCCCGCCGCAGGCAGCGCATGATCCAGCGGGTCGGAGAGCGGTAACAGCATCAGGTCGCAATGGCGGGCCAGCAGGCTCAATTGTTGTTCAGCCGCGTCGGTGAGGGCGCGCTCGTCGCAAATCACGATGACCAGACTGCCGGGCCGCAGTACTTCTCGAGCCCTGATCAAGGCCATGCCCAAGGCATCGCGGTCTGATTGCACCTCGGTGTGCAAGGACTGATTGACCCGCACCAGCCGGTTGAGCAGTTGCAACAGGCTTTGTTTGCTGCGCCGCGGCTTGATTTCGTAATGTTCATGGTCCCCGAACACCAGCCCGCCCACGCGGTCGTTATGGCCCAGTGCGGCCCAGCCAATCAGGCTGGCTGCTTGCGCGGCCAGTACGGATTTGAACATCAACCCCGAGCCGAAAAACAGGCGGCGGCTTTGCTCGGCAAGGATGAAAATCGGCCGTTCGCGCTCTTCATGGAACATTTTGGTGTGCGGCTCAAGGGTGCGGGCAGTGACGCGCCAGTCAATGGTGCGCACATCGTCTCCGGCCTGATACACCCGTACCTGATCGAAATCGACCCCGCGCCCGCGCAGTTTGGAGTGGTGCAGGCCCACCAGCGGGCTGCGCTGGCTGGGCGAGGAAAACAGTTGCACTTCGCGCACCCGATGGCGCATTTCGATCAACTCGGCGAGGGTGACGCGAATGCCGGGTTCGGCGGGCAGGGGGCTGTTCATCGGTCAGGCAACGGCTACGACGTCGAGAATGCGCTGCACCACGCGGTCCTGGTCGATACCGGCGGCTTCGGCCTCAAACGACAGAATGATGCGGTGGCGCAACACATCGAATAATACGGCTTGTATGTCCTCCGGGCTGACAAAGTCGCGCCCGGCGAGCCACGCGTGTGCCCTGGCGCAGCGGTCCAGCGCAATCGAGCCGCGCGGGCTGGCGCCATAGGCGATCCACTCAGCCATCTCCGGGTCGAATTTGCCGGGGGTGCGGGTGGCCATGACCAGTTGCACCAGGTATTCCTCCACGGCGTCGGCCATGTACAGGCCGAGGATTTCCTTGCGCGCTGCAAAAATGGCTTGCTGGCTGACTCGGCGTTCGGGTTTGGTCTCACCGTTCAGGGCTTCGCCACGGGCTTGCTGCAGGATGCGGCGCTCGACGGCGGCATCCGGGAAGCCGATTTTGACATGCATCAGGAAGCGGTCGAGCTGGGCTTCAGGCAACGGGTAGGTGCCTTCCTGCTCGATGGGGTTCTGGGTGGCCATCACCAAGAACAGCGGCGACAGTTCGTACGTGCTGCGCCCGACGCTGACCTGACGCTCAGCCATGGCCTCCAGCAAGGCTGACTGTACCTTGGCCGGGGCGCGGTTGATTTCATCGGCCAGCACCAGGTTGTGAAAAATAGGCCCTTGCTGGAACACGAAGCTGCCGGTTTCCGGGCGATAGATCTCGGTGCCGGTAATGTCGGCGGGCAGCAGGTCGGGGGTGAACTGAATACGATGGAACTGCGCTTCGATGCCTTCGGCGAGTTCTTTGATGGCCTTGGTCTTGGCAAGGCCAGGGGCGCCTTCGACCAGCATGTGGCCGTCAGCCAGCAGCGCGATCAGCAGCCGGTCGATCAGCTTTTCCTGACCGAGAATCTGCGTTGAAAGAAAGGTTCGCAGCGCAAGCAGCGCTTCACGATGTTCCATCGATGACTGTTCCTGAAAAGGACACCGGCGGCGCATGAATTGCGCCGGGGCTGGGGGCGTTACTTTAATCCATTGCAGGGGGTTGGGACTAATGCCAGTCGGGGTTTTTGTGGAAAAAGCACAAAACAACCCGGTTGTTGAGAATGTTGCTTATTTGCGAGCAGTGTCCAGCGACGGGTTCTGCTGTGAAAAACGCTCTGCCAGCAGGCTGGCGAAGGCATCGCGTGCCGTATGACAACCCGTTTCTCGGTGCCACACCAGCCGGTTTTGCACCGGTTGCAGGTCGTTGAAACGATAGCGCGTCAGCGCTGCGCCGGCGCCAAAGCGCTCCAGAATGCCTTCGGGCACGATGGCCAGCCCCGCCCCGGCGTCGACACAGCCGATGATACTGCCCCAGTTGGCGTACGCGACGCTGTTGATCCGCAGGTTGTGTCCGCCTAGCCACTGCTCAAGTGTGGCGCGGTAAGGGCAGCCTGCTGGCCACATGAACACGGTTTGCCGGGCGATGGCACTCAGCTCCGTCAGCGGCGCATGGGAAGCTCCTGCAATCAGGATCAAGGGCTCGTGATAGAGGTCAGTGGCAAGCAATTTTGGGTGCTGAACATCGATGGCGACAATTGCAGCGTCCAGCCGATGATGCTGAACGTCATCCAGCAACTGTGGCCATTGGCCGGTGACCAGTTCCAGGGTGACGTCGGGGTAGCGCTGGTGATATTCGGCCAGCAGCGGCGGCAGGCGCCCCGATGCGCAAGAGTCGATGGCGCCGATCCGTAGAATCCCGTGGGGATTGGCATCGGGTGTGACCGCCCGTTTGGCTTCCTCGACCAGTGCCAGGATGCGTTCGCAATAGCCGAGAAACAACTGGCCCGCCGAACTGATTTTCAACCCTCGGCCCGCCCGGGTGAACAGCACGGTGCCCAGTTCAGTTTCGAGGTGTTTGATGCGCGTTGTGATATTGGACGGCACGCAGTGAAGTTGTTGAGCAGCCAGCGCAATGCTGCCGCATTCGGCCACTGACTTGATCATCCTGAGTTGGCTCAATTCCACGGTTCACTCCCCATGAGTTCAGAACTCTTAATTAATCACTTGTTCGCCCTTGCGAGGCTGACTGACATTAACTTCTGAAACACGTCCGGCTGACGTTTGTGTGCGCTGGATGAAGGAAGCGTAACCACTCTGTCATCGAGGTCAATATGAAGATTACAAAAACAAACGTCGAGGCATTGGCACGGACCGTGTTTACACACGGTGCACTCAATAATGACTTTTATACGCGTTGGCTCAACGAAACCCTGACGTTTGATGAAGTTGAAGTGTTTGCCCGTAATTATTGGGCCCGTACCCGGCGGACAGCGACGATGGTGGCCTTGTCGCTGCTACGGGCCAAAACCCTGCACGCACGGGTTGAAATCGTCAAAAACCTCTACTCGGAGTTGGGCGGCGGGGATGTGCACAAAGCGCACAGTGTGCTGTTGCAAGGCTATTTGCTCGATTTGTTGAGCCGCTTGGCCAAACGGCCTTATTCGTTGCAAGAACTTGAAAGCGGTCCTCTGTTGTCGTCCACCCGACTGTTTATTGATGAACAAGATGCTTTATATGCACCGCAGGGGCTAGGGCGTTCTGAACCTCACGTATTAGGGGCGCTCTTGGCTCAAGAATGGTTGGCGTATTCCATGTTGACGCGTTTATATGAAGGGGCGAGAAACTATCAATATTTGTATACAGACAATGATGAGTTTCATGAACAGTGTGAATATTTTCATATCCATATTGGCGACGCAGAAAAAGAACATAAAGTTCAGGCGGTAGAAGCCGCAGCCATCGAATGTTGCACCGAAGAAGATTTCTCCGGGTTGTGCCAGGGATTTAATCGGTTTCTCTCTATTACTGAGCGTTATTGGCAGGGCATCGCCGTTGCCATGGGCGATATCCCGGCGGCTGCGGTGCGCGCTTGAACGCGGCGACATCACCTGCATTGCTTGCAGCGATGGCGGGGGTGGTGATGTGCTGGGCTTATTCGCCCATCGGTATTCATATAGGCCTGCAAAGCTATACCCCCGGTCACTTGGCCTTGCTGCGCTTTTTGGTGGCTTCACTGTTCATGGCCGTGGTTGCGCTGGTCCGCGGCATCGGTTTGCCTCGCCTGCGTGATGCGCTGTGGCTCACGGTGTTGGGGCTGTTTGCGATTGTGATTCACCATGTGGCCTTGAACACCGGCCAGCGTTGGGTCAGCCCTGGCGCATCCAGCGTGCTGGCGCAGTCAACGCCGATTTTCAGTACGTTGATTGCGGCAATATGGCTCAAAGAGTCAGTCAGTGCCTGGCGCTGGTGCTGGGTGGGCACGGGCCTGCTGGGTGCGCTGGTTGTCATTTGGGGTGACAAGGGGCTGGGTGGTTTCCGCCCTCAGGGGTTGCTGATACTGCTGGCTGCGTTGTCCTGGAGCATTTATTTCGCGCTGCAAAAGCACTATTCCAGCCGCTATAGCCCGTTGACCATCGTCTGCTACACGATTTGGGCCGGGACCCTGCTTTTAGGCGTATACGCACCGGGCCTGATCGCAGAAGTGAGGGCCGCGCCTGTCAGGGTCAACCTCGCCGTGTTGGTGCTGGGAGTCTTCCCCAGCGCATTGGCCTATCTACTGTGGGCCTATGTGCTGGCCCACACCGAGGTGAGTCGTTCGGTGTGCGTGATGTACCTGGTGCCGCCCGTCGCCATGTTGATGGCTGCCGTGTTGCTGGGCAACACGGTATCAGGCGGGGTCTTGATCGGCATGGCGATTGTCTTGGGCAGCGTGTTTGCGATGCGGCGGGCTGCCTGATCAGGCACGCATTGCTGGTTAAGTTTTCGCGACGTCAAGTTCGCTGACGTAGGTGCCTGTGCCGTCGAGAATGAGCGTGAGGGTCTGCTCAAGTTCAATGGTGTCCGTTAAATTTTCGTCAAAAAAGATTTCAAGGTGATCTTCGCCATTGAATGCGTCAATGTCATCGGCTGCCACTTCAATCAGCAGGCGGCCAGCGCTCAGGGTGACCTTGACCCCTTCAAGTGAGGACGGATCGTTGTCCCCCAGCGAGATCTCCAGCTCATCTTCATCCGGATAGCGGCTCATCAGGAACATGTCGCCCTGCGTGCTGTGGCAGCATACCGTGGCGAGGTTTTCCTCTTCGTCGTCGCACGGGTTGGCAAGCAGGAGGGGGGCTGTGATTTTCATGGGCTTATTCCTGACGCGTGGGCGCCTGCAGAGCAATCAAAACAGCAAGTTTGCCAGCCCGCGCACGTTTTTGCAGGTTTGAATGCTGAAACAGCCAACTGAAGCGAATTGTGATGTCAGTCATTTCAGAACCTGACGTCAGTAAATCGGTTTTTTCTGTGAAGATTTTTTGCTCTCCAGTGCTAGGGTTGAACATGGGCAGCACCTGCGGTTACGTCCAGATGACTGAATATGTCGCCGCATCGCAAGTATCTCGGGCATGCCTCTCGTTAAGCTGCATCCAGGATAGCTATCTCTAAAGACACAGCCCGCTGATCGGGCAGTCGTTTTTGTAGATACCCCTCCCGGAATGTGAATGTGACCCCCGGGTCGCGGCCAGCTTCACTTCCCTGTCATGCTGAGCATTGAGGGCGGTTGCCAGACCAAACCTTGCTCAGCATGGGCAACTCCCCCTACGGGAATAGCACGCGACGCGTCTCTCAATAACAAGCCCAAGCGGAGTACCACAGATGGCGTTCTTCACCGCAGCCAGCAAGGCCGACTTCCAGCATCAACTGCAAGCGGCACTGGCGCAGCACATCAGTGAACAGGCACTGCCACAAGTGGCGCTGTTCGCCGAGCAATTCTTCGGCATCATTTCTCTGGATGAACTCACTCAACGTCGCATGTCCGACCTTGCCGGCTGTACGCTGTCGGCCTGGCGCCTGCTCGAACGTTTTGACCCGGCCCAACCTCAAGTGCGGGTCTACAACCCGGATTACGAACGCCACGGCTGGCAATCGACGCACACTGCCGTCGAAGTGCTGCATCACGATCTGCCGTTTCTGGTGGACTCGGTACGCACCGAGCTCAACCGACGCGGTTACAGCATTCACACGCTGCAAACCACTGTGCTGAGCGTTCGTCGGGGCAGTAAGGGCGAGTTGCTGGAAATCCTGCCAAAGGGTACGCAGGGCGAGGGTGTTTCCCAAGAGTCGCTGATGTATCTGGAGATTGATCGCTGCTCCAATACCGCTGAATTGAATGTGCTGAGCAAGGAACTGGAACAGGTTCTGGGTGAAGTGCGTATTGCTGTGGCTGACTTTGAGCCAATGAAGGCCAAGGTTCAGGAGTTGCTGGCGAGCATCGACAGTTGCCAGTACGCCGTGGCGGCTGATGAGAAAGCCGAGATCAAGAGTTTTCTGGAATGGCTGGTGGGCAACCACTTCACGTTCCTGGGCTACGAAGAGTTCGTGGTGCGCGATGAAGCGGACGGTGGCCATATCGAATATGACCCGGCTTCTTTCCTCGGTCTTACCAAGCTGCTGCGCGCCGGGCTGACCCCCGAAGACCTGCGCATCGAAGACTATGCCGTCAGTTACCTGCGTGAACCGACCTTGTTGTCGTTCGCCAAGGCGGCCCATCCAAGCCGTGTGCACCGTCCTGCTTACCCGGATTATGTGTCGATCCGCCAGATCGATGCTGACGGCAAGGTGTTGAAAGAATGCCGCTTCATGGGCCTTTACACCTCGTCGGTGTATGGCGAGAGCGTGCGTGAAATTCCGTACATCCGCCGCAAAGTGGCTGAAATTGAACGCCGCTCCGGCTTCCAGCCCAAGGCGCACCTGGGCAAGGAACTGGCGCAGGTGGTGGAAGTGCTGCCCCGCGATGACCTGTTCCAGACCCCGGTCGACGAACTGTTCAGTACCGTGATGTCGATTGTGCAAATTCAGGAGCGCAACAAGATTCGCGTGTTCCTGCGCAAAGATCCGTACGGACGTTTCTGCTATTGCCTGGCGTATGTGCCGCGCGATGTCTACTCCACCGAAGTACGGCAGAAAATCCAGCAAGTACTGATGGATCGCCTGCAAGCGTCGGACTGCGAGTTCTGGACATTCTTCTCGGAGTCTGTGCTGGCACGCGTTCAGTTGATCTTGCGGGTTGACCCGAAAAATCGCATCGATATCGACCCGTTACTGCTGGAAAAAGAAGTCATTCAGGCCTGCCGTAGCTGGCAAGACGATTACGCGAGCCTGGTGGTTGAAAGTTTCGGTGAGGCCAACGGCACCAAAGTACTGAGCGACTTCCCGAAAGGCTTCCCGGCGGGCTACCGCGAACGTTTTGCTGCGCACTCGGCCGTGGTCGACATGCAGCACCTGATGAGCCTGAACGAGCAAAACCCGCTGGTCATGAGCTTCTACCAGCCGCTGGGGCAGAGCGCCGGTCAGGAATTGCATTGCAAGCTTTATCACGCCGACACGCCGCTGGCCCTGTCGGATGTGTTGCCGATTCTGGAAAACCTCGGTTTGCGCGTGTTGGGTGAGTTTCCGTATCGCCTGCGCCACGCCAACGGTCGCGAGTTCTGGATCCACGATTTCGCCTTTACCGCGGGCGAAGGCTTGAATCTGGACATCCAGCAACTTAACGACACCCTGCAAGATGCGTTTGTGCACATCGTCAGTGGTGATGCAGAAAACGATGCGTTTAACCGTCTGGTGCTGACCGCCGGTCTGCCATGGCGCGATGTGGCGCTGCTACGTGCCTACGCCCGTTACTTGAAGCAAATCCGTCTGGGCTTCGATCTGGGCTACATCGCCAGTACGTTGAACAACCACACCGACATCGCCCGTGAACTGACCCGGTTGTTCAAGACGCGTTTTTACTTGGCGCGCAAGCTCACCGCTGAAGACCTTGAAGACAAGCAGCAACGCTTGGAACAGGCAATTTTGACGGCTCTGGACGATGTTCAGGTGCTCAATGAAGACCGCATCCTGCGCCGCTATCTGGACCTGATCAAAGCGACGTTGCGTACCAACTTCTACCAGCCGGATGCCAACGGGCAAAACCGTTCGTATTTCAGCTTCAAGTTCAATCCGCACCTGATTCCCGAGTTGCCGAAACCGGTGCCCAAGTTTGAAATATTCGTCTATTCGCCGCGAGTGGAAGGCGTGCATTTGCGCTTCGGCAACGTGGCGCGCGGCGGTTTGCGCTGGTCGGACCGAGAAGAGGACTTCCGCACTGAAGTGCTGGGGTTGGTCAAGGCCCAGCAGGTGAAGAACTCGGTCATCGTGCCGGTGGGTGCCAAGGGCGGTTTCGTTCCTCGTCGTTTGCCATTGGGCGGCGGCCGCGACGAGATTCAGGCGGAAGCGATTGCCTGCTACCGGATTTTTATTTCCGGTTTGCTGGACATCACCGACAACCTCAAGGACGGCGCACTGGTGCCGCCATTGAACGTCGTTCGTCACGATGAGGACGACCCGTACCTGGTGGTGGCTGCGGACAAAGGCACCGCGACCTTCTCCGACATCGCCAACGGCATCGCCATTAACTATGGCTTCTGGCTGGGTGACGCATTCGCCTCGGGCGGTTCGGCCGGTTATGACCACAAGAAGATGGGCATTACCGCCAAAGGCGCCTGGGTCGGTGTGCAGCGCCACTTCAAAGAGCGCGGGATCAACGTTCAGGAAGACAGCATCAGCGTAGTCGGTATCGGCGATATGGCCGGTGACGTATTCGGCAATGGTTTGTTGATGTCCGACAAGCTGCAACTGGTGGCTGCGTTCAACCACTTGCATATCTTTATCGATCCAAATCCGGAGCCTGCCAACAGCTTCGCGGAGCGCAAGCGCCTGTTCGACTTGCCGCGTTCGGCCTGGTCAGACTACGACACGAGCATCATGTCGGCCGGTGGCGGCATTTTCTCGCGTAGCGCAAAAAGCATCGCCATTTCCCCGGAAATGAAAGAGCGTTTTGCAATCACGGCTGACAAGCTGACCCCGACCGAGTTGCTTAACGCTTTGCTCAAGGCGCCGGTAGATCTGTTGTGGAACGGCGGCATCGGTACTTACGTCAAAGCCAGCAGTGAAAGTCATGCAGATGTTGGCGATAAGGCTAACGATGCACTGCGAGTCAACGGTAACGAGTTGCGCTGCAAGGTGGTGGGAGAGGGCGGCAACCTCGGCATGACGCAACTGGGGCGTGTGGAATTCGGCCTCAATGGCGGTGCGACCAACACCGACTTCATTGACAACGCCGGCGGTGTTGACTGCTCTGACCATGAAGTGAATATCAAGATCCTGCTCAACGAAGTGGTGCAGGCTGGTGATATGACCGAGAAGCAGCGTAACCAGCTGTTGGGCAGCATGACCGATGAAGTGGGCGCTTTGGTGCTGGGCAACAACTACAAGCAGACGCAGGCCATTTCGTTGGCGGCGCGCCGTGCTTATGAGCGAATTGCCGAGTACAAGCGCCTGATGAACGACCTGGAAGCGCGTGGCAAGTTGGACCGTGCCATCGAGTTCCTGCCGTCTGAAGAGCAGCTTAACGAGCGTGTGGCGGCAGGTCATGGCCTGACCCGTGCCGAGCTGTCGGTGCTGATTTCCTACAGCAAGATTGACCTCAAAGAGGCGCTGCTCAACTCCCAGGTGCCGGATGACGCGTACCTGACCCGCGACATGGAAACTGCGTTCCCGCCGATGCTGGTCAGCAAGTTCGCCGAAGCGATGCGTCGTCATCGCTTGAAGCGTGAAATCGTCAGCACGCAGATCGCCAACGATCTGGTCAACCACATGGGCATTACTTTTGTTGAGCGGCTCAAGGAGTCGACCGGCATGAGCGCAGCCAATGTGGCCGGTGCTTACGTGATCGTGCGTGACATTTTCCACCTCCCGCACTGGTTCCGTCAGATCGAGGCGCTGGACTATCAGGTGCCGGCCGAAATTCAGCTGGCCTTGATGGATGAACTGATGCGTCTGGGGCGTCGCGCCACGCGCTGGTTCCTGCGCAGTCGCCGCAATGAGCTGGACGCCGCGCGGGATGTGGCGCACTTCGGGCCGCATCTGGCGGCATTGGGCCTCAAGCTCGACGAACTGCTGGAAGGCCCGACCCGTGAAGGCTGGCAAACGCGCTACCAGGCGTATGTCGAGGCGGGTGTGCCGGAGTTGCTGGCACGCATGGTGGCGGGCACAACGCACTTGTATACCTTGCTGCCCATCATTGAAGCCTCGGATGTGACCGGGCAGAACGCGGTGGACGTGGCCAAGGCGTATTTCGCTGTAGGCAGTGCGCTGGACCTGACCTGGTATTTGCAGCAAATCAGCAACCTGCCGGTGGAAAACAACTGGCAGGCGCTGGCCCGTGAAGCCTTCCGCGACGATATCGACTGGCAGCAGCGGGCGATCACGGTCTCGGTCCTGCAAATGACCGATGCCGGTGAGAGCATCGAGGCGCGTCTGGCGCTGTGGCTGGAACAGAACCAGACCATGGTTGAACGCTGGCGCGCCATGCTGGTGGATTTGCGTGCCGCAACGGGTAATGACTATGCGATGTATGCCGTCGCTAACCGTGAATTGCTGGACTTGGCCATGAGTGGTCAAACCGCGATCTGAGGGTCAGCGCGGTAAAAAAAGCCCCGGCTCATTTGAGTCGGGGCTTTTTTATTTTCTTTTAGGGGCGGCGACCGTTTAGATGCCAATGTTGCCGAGTGTCTGGACAATATTGCGCAATGTGCCGGCCAGGGCCGGGTGTTCCACCTCAAAGCGTTCTACAGCCAGATTAACGCTGTCTGCGAGGCTGTTGTCTTGCGTGGCTGTCTCAAGTTTGATTTGAGCATCGATTTTCTGCGCCAGGTCATCCAGCTCTTCCCGTTCCTTTAAAGACAAGGGCGAATTTTGGTCCAGTTGCGCGCGCAGGGTGTCGAGTTGTTTTTGCAGTTCGCGAGCAGGCATAACGTTCATCCTTTATTGAGAGGCTGTGAGATAGACCTTCGCAATGAACAAAAGGTCGATCAAGCGGGCCTTTAGAGTAATCCACTCATGTTGAATTGGCATGATCCATCTCATTTTTGTGAAAAGTCATGCGTTCTGCCACCTGCCGCACCCAGGCATCAGGCGTAAATCGTGATGACTTGAGCCCGCCGGGTGTGAATAGATTGCATGTTGTGTATTTAAGGGGGCTGCCTGTTTGACATTTCTCGTTATACTAACGCCCAAAACCAGGGCATAGCGCCCGAGTGTAAGTGCTGCTTAGGAGTTTTTTGCTATGCGCTGGAATGATCGTTTGGCTCAATTGTGTCTGTGTGCAGGTGTGGCAATGCTGCCATTTACCGCTCACGCGGCTACCGAAGATGACCCATGGGAAGGCGTTAACCGTGTCATTTTCAAGTTCAACGACACGATTGATACCTATGCCTTGAAGCCAATTGCTCAGGGCTACCAGTACATCACGCCTCAGTTCCTTGAGGACGGCATTCACAACATGTACCGCAACATCGGTGACGTGCGTAACCTGGCCAACGATGTGTTGCAGGCCAAGCCACACGCAGCGGGCGTGGACACGGCACGTGTGTTGATGAACACCATCATCGGCGTGGGTGGCTTCTTTGATGTAGGCACCAAAATGGGCCTGCAGCGCAACGAAGAAGACTTCGGTCAGACGCTGGGTCGCTGGGGTGTTCCAAGTGGTCCCTACGTGGTACTGCCGTTGCTTGGCCCAAGCACCGTACGTGATGCGGTCGCTATCTACCCGGACACTTACGCCGAACCCTACCGTTACATGAATGACATCCCGGCGCGCAACATGGCGATCGGCATGGACGTGATCGATACCCGCGCTAGCTTGCTCTCGGCGGAAAAACTGATCACGGGCGATAAGTATGTGTTTATCCGCAATGCTTACCTGCAAAACCGCGAGTTCAAGGTTAAGGATGGCCAGGTAGAAGACGATTTTTAAACCGTTTGCTACCGCTTGCGCAAAAGAGCCCTTCGGGGCTCTTTTTTGTTTTCAGGGCGTTTATGAGCACGAATCAAACGTGACCGACCATGCTTTTAGTCAGCTCGGCGCAGGTTCTTATAACTGTGGGGAATTTCTCTTATGAAGCTCCGTCCCTCAGCTTCGGGCCGAGCTTGAAACCCCCCGCGGATGGGAGTACCGTCTGCGCCTTACGCGAGCACCTTTGTAGAACTGAGCAATACTGAATACCAGTTCCAGGTGTTTCAAAGTACATTCAGTCGTTGAACCCGCTCAGTGCGTGTTTAATGCCAACCTAATTCTGGCGCCATTTGCCCACATGCAAAAAACCAGTGCCACGCTGCTGATCATTGATGACGACGACGTCGTACGCGCCAGTCTGGCGGCTTATCTGGAAGACAGCGGATTCAGCGTTCTCCAGGCCAGTAATGGCTTGCAGGGACTTCAGGTGTTCGAGAGCGAACGGCCCGATTTGGTCATCTGTGATTTGCGCATGCCGCAAATGGGTGGCCTTGAGCTGATTCGCCAAGTGACACTTCAGTCTCCCGTGACTCCGGTGATCGTTATTTCGGGCGCAGGGGTCATGAGTGACGTGGTCGAGGCGTTACGCTTGGGCGCTGCCGACTACCTGATCAAGCCTCTCGAAGACTTGGCAGTGCTTGAGCATTCTGTTCATCGCGCCCTTGATCGTGCGCGTTTGTTAGTAGAAAACCAGCGTTACCGTGAGAAGCTCGAATCCGCCAATCGCGAGTTAGAGGCCAGTCTGCACTTGTTGCAGGAGGATCAGAATGCAGGCCGGCAGGTGCAGATGAATATGCTGCCCGTCAGTCCCTGGTCTATTGATGCGTTTGATTTTGCGCACCAGATCATTCCGTCCTTGTATTTGTCGGGCGACTTTGTTGATTACTTCAGGGTGGACGAGCGCCGCGTGGCGTTTTACTTGGCTGACGTTTCAGGTCATGGGGCGTCTTCGGCTTTCGTGACGGTCCTGCTCAAATTCATGACCACGCGCTTGCTGTTTGAATCCAGGCGTAGCGGTACACTGCCTGAGTTCAAACCTTCGGAGGTGCTGGGGCATATCAACCGTGGTCTGATCAACTGCAAGCTGGGCAAGCATGTGACCATGGTCGGCGGGGTCATCGATGAAGAGAGCGGCCTGCTGACCTACAGCATTGGCGGGCATCTGCCCTTGCCGGTTTTGTACACGCCTGACAGTGTCAGTTATCTGGAAGGCCGCGGTTTACCGGTAGGCTTGTTCAATGAAGCCACCTATGAAGATCACACGCTCAAGCTGCCTGACAGATTCAGCCTGACGCTGATGTCTGACGGAATTTTGGATCTTTTGACTGAGCAGACGCTCAAAGAAAAAGAAGCTGCCTTGCCACAATTGGTGAAAGCAGCGGGCGGCAGCCTGGAAGGTCTGCGCCAAGTGTTTGGTTTAGCTACGCTCGGGGAGATGCCGGATGATATCGCCTTGTTGGTGTTAAGCAGGAATCTGAAATGAGTACCGGTAGAATTCAGTTCGCCGAACAGGATGGCACTTTCGTCCTGAAGTTTGTAGGTGAAGTGCGCCTGACCTTGTGTTCGGCACTGGATGCAACGATTGAGAAAATTTTCACGGCGTTGAACTTTTCCGCCATCGTGATCGATCTGACCGAAACGCGCAGCATTGATAGCACTACGCTGGGGCTGCTGGCGAAATTGTCGATCCTTTCCCGGCAGAAAGTCGGCTTGTTGCCCACTGTCGTGACTACCCACGAAGACATTACCCGTCTGTTGCAATCCATGGGCTTTGATCAGGTTTTCAATATCGTGGGCACGCCCTTGCCCTGTCCTGAGTGCCTGACAGATCTGCCTTCACAGGATCAGTCGGAAGAAATCGTACGGGTCAAAGTGCTGGAGGCGCATAAAATCCTCATGAGCCTTAATGACTCCAATCATGAAGCTTTCCATGATCTGGTGAATGCGCTCGAGCGCAGCTGAATCAACCGTACGAACAAAGGAGCCATCCTGTAGCGGGGTGGCTCCTTTTTCGTCGTGGCGTTAGCGTCCTTCCAGCAGCTCCCCGGCTTGATCCAGCAGTGCCAGCGGATCCTCGGCCTTATGAATATCCACTGAGAGCAACTGGCGAAAGCGTCGAGCCCCCGGGAAACCTTGCCCAAGCCCCAGGATATGCCGGGTAACGTGATGCATAGCTCCCCCTGCAGCCAAATGCTGCGCAATATAAGGCCGCAACAACGCTAATGCCTCAGCGCGGGTAACGATTGGCGCCTCCCTACCAAATAACTGCTGATCGACACCGGCAAGAATATAGGGGTTGTGATAAGCCTCGCGCCCCAGCATTACGCCATCAAAAACCTGCAAATGCTCTTGGCATTGCTCAAGCGTTTTTATCCCGCCATTAAGAATGATTTCGAGGTCAGGGAAGTCTGACTTCAGCTGTGCTGCGACGTCGTAGCGCAAGGGAGGGATATCCCGATTTTCCTTGGGTGACAGCCCTTCAAGAATCGCGATTCGAGCGTGTACCGTAAAACTTTCGCATCCCGCATCGTTCACCGTCCCGACAAAATCACACAGCTGAGCATAACTGTCGCGGCCATTAATACCGATGCGGTGCTTGACCGTCACGGGAATAGACACCGCATCGCGCATGGCTTTGACGCAATCAGCCACCAGTGCGGGATGTGCCATCAAGCATGCGCCAATCATATTATTTTGCACCCGATCACTCGGGCAGCCGACATTTAAGTTCACTTCATCGTAACCGGCGTCTTGCGCCAGACGTGCGCATGCTGCCAGATCGGCAGCCGTGCTTCCCCCCAGTTGCAATGCCAGCGGATGCTCGGACACGTCATGCCGGAGAAAACGCTCAGCATCGCCGTGTAACAGTGCACCGGTAGTGACCATTTCAGTGTAGAGCAGGGCGTTTTTGGAAAGCAGTCGCAAGAAGAAGCGGCAATGACGATCAGTCCAATCCATCATAGGCGCCACGCTAAAGCGTCTGGACACCGTAGAGCCTGTGTTTACGTGGGGTGTAGCTGAATTCTGTACCATTTTGCTCTACGTGTTTTAAGCGTGTTTTAGGGGGTTTTAGGGCGTTTTTCGAAGGTCGCTGGTACAATGTACCATCTCATTTTCGAATTGTACCAGTTGACTATGGCCACGATCAGAGTACGCAAACGCACCAACGGCAGCAGCAGTTACACGGCACAAATACGCCTGATCCGTGATGGGGCGCAAGTTTACCAAGAGAGCCAGACATTCACCCGCAAACAGACGGCTCAAGCGTGGATTCGAAAGCGTGAAGCTGAACTTGACCAACCCGGCGCGATTGAGCGGGCAAACCGCGAAGGCGCTACGGTCAAGGAAATGATCGAGCGCTACGTGCTCGAAATGGAAAAAGCCCGTGCACTGGGAAAAACTAAGCTGGCCACGCTCAAAGCGATCAGCGAATCCTACTTGGGCCAGATAAATGACCAGGACTTGAACTGCCAGATACTGGTCGAGTATGCGGTCTGGCGAATGGGACCAGAAGGCGGCGGTGTGCTGCCGCAGACAGCCGGTAATGATTTGGCGCACTTGGGCGCCGTTCTATCCATCGCCCGCCCTGCATGGGGCTATCAGGTTGATCCTCACGCGATGGGTGATGCCCGCAAGGTATTGCGTAAACTGGGTTACAACATGCGCAGCCGTGAACGCGACAGACGCCCGACACTCGATGAGCTGGACAAGCTGCTGACACACTTCCAAGGCATCCTTGCCTACCGCCCCAGTTCAATCAACATGCTCAAGATGACCGCGTTCGCGTTGTTCTCCACGCGCCGCCAAGAAGAGATCACCCGTATCAAGTGGTCTGACCTGGACGAAGAAGGCAACCGTGTCCTGGTGCGGGACATGAAGAATCCCGGGCAGAAACTTGGCAACGACGTTTGGTGTCATTTGCCACCCGAAGCAATGGCCATCATTAAGACAATGCCCAAAGCAGTAGAGGAAATATTCCCCTACAACGCTGAGTCCATATCCGCATCCTGGACACGCGCCTGCAAGTTTTTGGGGATCGAGGACCTGCATTTTCACGACCTGAGGCACGAAGGCGTCAGCCGACTGTTTGAAATGGACTGGGACATTCCCAGGGTCGCCAGCGTATCGGGGCACCGGGACTGGAATTCAATGCGCCGTTACACGCATTTGCGGGGAAGGGGTGACGCCTATGCAGGCTGGCAGTGGCTGGATGTTGCCCTGAAGGCGCCCGTAAATTTGGGCGCCCGGACCTTGAAGTGAGTTAACTGCTACGCGGTGCGCTGTTGAGCTGGTGACTCTCCTTCATCGCGGCAGCGCGCTGGCCGTCCAGATACTCGGACAAATCCGAGATGTGCACGCCCTTGGCACTTTTCTGGCTGGCTTCCATCCGTGTGATCGGGATTTTTATCAAACCTGCCATTACCTTGCGTTCAAACATACTGGTGGTCAGGTGGGTGAAGTAGTCCTTGCACAACCTGTCCAGGGGGATCACCACCTGCCCGTTGTATTGGGCCATCAGGACAAAGAGAGTTTTCAATGCTTGGCTTCCAATTCAGTAATTCGGTCTAGCAGTTGGGCAATGACCCTGTTTTTTTGGTCGAGAACTAACTCCAAGGCGAGTGAGCGCTCCAGTCGATTGATTATTTCGCCATTCATGCTGCGTTGATTCCTCGACGCTACAGCAGCGATTTCCGGGCGTAAGCCATCGGGCAAGCGGATCACAAACTTGTCCTGTACGCGAGAGTCATTCATTGGTTCGCTCCTGTGACGATAGATCTGGCCAGCAACTGTGCAACCACTGCGGCATCGCGCTCTGATAACTCACCCAAGGTTTGGGCCATAGTGCTCAAGCTCTCCAGCCGCACCCGTGCCTCAGGCGATTTGTGCACCAGGTAACCGATCATCGCGGCGCCGATAATGGCGGTGGCCACAAGGTACCTGGCTGGTGTGGTAGCCTTCACTTCGCTGCTGCTTTGGTTTTTCACTTTCATGGTGTGCTCCTTAGTAGTGGTTGGTGTCGGGGAGGGCCAACTCCTCGACACCTCTTCATTTTCTGGCTTATGCCAGCCTCACTTGCTTAATACGGTACAAATTCAGCACAAACGCAGTACTTCACCGCTCTCAACGCACTGGTGTGTTGTGTATTGCTGAGGCCGAGTATCAGGTTGAGCACGTCAATTAAAGCCATGAGTTGCCCGCCGTTTTTGGCAGCTCGCGCACTCAGCTGATCTCCGTGCTCCTTAAGCAAGGCGGCGGTGTAAGTAGGGGCGAGCTTGTTGATGTCGTTGAGCAACTTGGTTGTGTTGCGGGTGATAGCCAGACCGAAAATGCCCGCTTGCTCGGCGCTCAGTTGAAGCAGACTTTCGGCCTGTCGGGGGTTGGCGTGATGTGATTTATTCAAAACGATGCGGGCGAGCCTGGTTTCTACTGCCTCGCTGTATTCGACGGGTTGGTTCGCGCAGATCACCAGCGCGCCTTTGAACGTGTGTTCAACACTTTCAGCGATGTTCCCGGAATGGATGTAAAAACTAGCGGTGTTGTAAAGCGCCTTTAGTTCATCCCAGTCGAACTCGCTTGCTGTTGGCTCTGTGGGTTCATAGATAACCACTCGGTTTACTGGATTTGTGATGGTTCTGGTGCGTGCTGCGCGTGTAGTTCGTACTGGGTCGTGATGCGATACCGACTGCGGGCCAGTCAGTTTCGACAAGTACTCCAGCAAAAACGTCTTGCCGCTTCCTGCTTCACCGCAGATATGCAGAAAAGGGAAGCTCCACTGTTCTTCACGGATGGGCTCAGCCAATTGCCCGCCGAGCCACCAAGCCATTGCGACAACCCCTCTGTCACCAAAAAGCGCGTAAAAGTCGTCAAAACGGATTGCCTGTTTCAGTTCGTTATGCATGGTGTTGCTCCTGTAGGTACAGCGGTTTAAGCACTCTGAAAAATCCAGCAGCGCACGGTTTTAGGTTTGTCGAACAAGGGGTTTGCCGCCGACTGCGCTGCCCGGATAACGCTGTAGGTCGGTTTGTTGGTTTCCAGCAGCTTGCGGCTGCGGCAGTCGCCCAGCAGGGTGCGCAAGGTTTTGAGGTCAGCCAGGTTCTGGCGGTGCTCGCTGGCCTTTTCGGCAAATTCGTTGAGGTTGATCGCAATCAGCTTTGTATCGTTGCTGTGGTTGACCTGCGGGCCTTCGCCCAGGCTTTCGAGGTAGTCGTAGACTTCCCAGAACTCGGCCACCAGCGGGTGATCGGCGCTGATAGCCGATTGGCGCTCAAGGGCCATCGTCACCAGTTGCTGTTGAGTGGTTGCCAGTTGGTTTTCATCCAGCGGGCAAACCAGGTGCAGGCAGTCGAGCAGGGCCAGCATCTGGCTGTGGTTTTTGATAATCCGCTCGACGCGGATTTCTTTTAGTTTGCGCAGGCGTTCTTCGTGGACGATCACGCGCTCGGCAAACTTGACCATCACCTGTGGCTCTGCGCGTACGGCTTTCAACAGGAAGTGGCTCAGCAGCTCGACCGGGATCTGGTTCAAGTTGTCAGCAGCAATCCGACTCTCTGTCGTTACCGCTGGGCGTGCAAAGTGCAGTTTGACGATACGGGTCAAGATCGCTTCGGAGGCGCTGACAGCAGCGTTTTGGCTGATGGCAATGGTGGCGCGAAACGGTGGTTCATAAGTCTCGTTGCCACTGGTTTTCATGCCTTTCGTGCCCAAGGTGCCGCCGCCGAAAAATTCCTTCAGTTCGTCCCAATCAAAACCCTTGGCGTGCAGCTTGTCCGGCTCGTTGCGGTCACCTTCGATCAGCACCACCGGCATGTTGGACACTTGGCCCATCGCCCGTTGCCGGCCTGCTCGGGTGGATTTGGACGGGTCGAAACCTTCCTTCTCCTGTCCCAGCAGCTTCCACAGGAACGTGAGCAGCGTGGTTTTACCGGCGCCGGCTTCACCGGTGGCTTCCAGAAACGGAAAGGATTTGTACTGCGCCCGGATTTGCTCTGCGAACAGTGAGCCAAACCAGAAGGTCAGCGCGACCACACCATTTGCTCCGAAACACGTCCAGAGCATGGGGAGCCAGTCTTCGCGGTATTCCTTGGCGTCCCGCTGTATGTGCATCGGGTTGGATTTTTGCAGCGTTTTCAAACGCAGCTTGCCGAACTCAAAGTAGTCCTCTTTGTTGACCTCGCTGAGCACGCCGTTGCGCACGGCGATGTCGCCGAACACATAGCTGCCGTGCTGTTTGCTGTAACCGATAAAATCGATGGTTTCGACAGTTTTCAGGCCAAACAGCTGGTCTTTCATGATCTTGTCGAGGTGTTGGCCACTGCCGGTGAAGACTGCGCCGGCAGCCATCCCCAGCAGGCGCTTTTTAAACTCGCTGGCTGCTGCGACCTGACCACCTGTGAAGGTATTTTTGACGCTGCCGCCGTCATGCGGGAAGTCGATGCGGAAGTAGTACCAGGACTCGTCCGTCACTTCGTTACGCTGGAAATACAACGCTTGTGGATAGCAGTTAGCGATTTCCACTACGCCGCCGCATTGGCGCAGAGCCTTGTCGCGGCGCTGTTTGTCGGTGAGTACCTGGTCTTCTTGGCGCTCAGAAGAGTCGAGGGTCTGCATGGCCTTATCGAATTTCAATAAATCCATCTTGAACCAGTACAGGCGGCTGTCGAATCCGAAGTGGAACTCGTGCCGTTCGCGCCATTCGTACATCAGCACGCCTTTCTCGGCGGCGCTTTCCGCAATCAACAGAGCGCCGTGATACCGGGCTGCTTTCAGGTCTTGGTCTATGCGGTCTGCGCGTTTATCAAGGTCGTCGATCACGGCCCAGCGCTGGTGCAGGTCATTCCAGTCGTGCTTGCGGTTGTCCTGCTGCGGGATTTGCGCGGCCTCGCAGATATAGCCGAGGTCGCGTGCCATTCGCACCCAGCGTTTGGTGTAACGGTGCGCGCCGGGCTCGTTGTCCAGTGCCCAAATCAGTTTGGGCAACTTACCGCCGCGCTGCCGCGACAGCTCTTTCAGGGATTCTTCGGGAAAGGCGTTGGATGACATGGCCGAGACAGCGGCGATGTCATGGTGTACCAGGGCAATGGCATCGAAAATGCCTTCGACAATCCACAGCTCTTTGACTTCAAGCAGATCAACACAAGGCGGACACCACCAGACACCCTTGTAGCTTTCGCCTTGTTTAAAGCGGGCTTTCTGTTTGCCGAAGCGGTGAGGGCGGTCGATCAGGCGTTCCCAGTAGCCCCCTTTCTCAAGGGCGAAACGCACTGTCGCGCTGCCAGCGTTATGTTGGGCCGAGTAAAAGGAGTCTTGGGTAAACCAGCCCTGAATCAGCTCAAAACGAAAGCCGCGTGCAAACTCCAGATAGGCGCGGGCGGTCGCATTGGGATACTGGTCGGTTGAAGGCGCACGTTTAGTCCAGTCGTCAAACAAGTTCTCGTACAGTTCTTTGACGTGCCAACTCTGTGCGCATTTTCCTTCCCTGCCGCAAATGATCAGCCACGGGTTTTTGTGGTGGGTGTATAGCTCTTTTTTGCCGCATGCCGGGCAACGACCGCCACGCATAAAGTGGGTGCCTGAGCGGTGTTTAAGATCGTAGTCGCTCTCAAGTCGCTTGAGTACTTCGACGCGCAGTTCATGTTCCATATTCATCGGGATTACTTCACTGCTCTGAGGCTGTGTGTGAGCGCGCCCATCAGGCGCTTTTGTGCGGCCATCACCGGCATGGCGCTGAGAATGGAGCCATGACGCAAGCCTTCGGGTATCAGGCGGAATTGGTCGGCGTACCAGACTTCGTTCAGTACCTGGCTATAGCGCCCACGCAGTTCGGCAAGCAGCAGCTCAGCCTCTTGCTGGGTCAGTTCGGTGCTGATTTCGACTGGCTGTTTCATGGTCCACCTCAAATTTCGGGCGTAGCTCACCCAAACCCATTGCAAACAGGTCTGGAGACGGGTGGTTAAGGGTTAGGGGGTAACGAGGCGCAGTCGGCGATTGTCGGTTGCGTTGATAATGCGTTCGTAAATCAGATTGACCGGGACCGCCCACGTAAGGCCGCTGGAGGGGTCAGTCACAACGGCGACAGTGGTAGAGCTGGCATCAACATCCAGTTGGTGACGATTGCTACTGCACTTCAGTTCGCCATAAGCCCGCGTAACTAACTTTTCAGCCATGTGCAGTGGCACCTCAAGACTGCCGGTCAAGTGCTGCACCGCACGGCTAAATAGCAACTGATCATTGCCCAGGTGCTCGGATTGGTGGCGTTGCAAGAAGAACAGGGCTGCCAACTGCATGCTGGCCTCATATTCCTGATGCTCGGTGTGGGTTGCTGCATTCATATCGCACGCTCCATTTCCAGTTGGTCCAGCAGGTCAGGGTGATCGGTGGGTGAGAGCATCGCCGCGCGGCGCTGGGCGACATTGGCTATTGGCAGCTTGACCGCTGGGTTCGCCATACCGCTTGGGCTCATCTCATGAGTCATTTCAAATTCGGCGCGGACTGACCAGCCACAGGCTTCGTTCGTGCATTGCAGATAAGCAACGCGCAGAAAAATATGTGTGCCCTCACTGGTGCGAATGCGCATACGGGAGTGGCAGTGGGGGCAAACCAGTTTGTAAGTGCTCATGACGCGGCTCCTGCGCTGTAGAGCTGGATGGTCGCCAGCACTTCGGCGTAGCGGGCAGACATATAAAGACTCAACGCGTTGATGATGGCTTCGGCTTCGTGTTTCTCGATCACACCATCGTCCAGTGCCTGAGCGATGATTTGATCAACACAGCCACGTTTCGCGGCGGCTTTGACTGAGCGACTGAACAGTTCGATGTTATCCAGCGTGCCCGGCGCTGCCAGGGGTACAAACATGCCGCCGTACATCGTGGCGACATAGCTGGGCAGGAAGGTCGTACCCGCTTGCTGCTCAAGCCTGAAAATGTGCTCATCCGTCAACGGACGGCTGCCGGCGTTTTCATAAGCCTGGTTATCAAACTTTTTGAGATTCATGCCGAGGTTCGCAGCGGCATAGGCTCGACCACCGGGGTAGCTACAAATCACTGCACTGACCACATCTTTTCGGGTGCCTAGAACCGGGCGTTTCATCTTCTGGTTTCTCCCTGGAGTCATCGCCCCTACAGTTGCTTACGCCGTTCTTGAAACAAACGGCTGCTTATCGCTCTCAGCCAAAATGCCGGGAAGCACCTCTTTGCCAATCAATCGGGACAAGTCCTGCATGATGCGAAACGACAAACGGCCTCTCGGCAGCGTTTTGTGACCGGCCCAACGCTCTACCACCTGAGTAACTGTGCGCACTTCATAGCCGTGACTGAGAGCGAACTGACGGAAATTACTGCCGCATTCGATCAATCGCGCTTGGATCTGGCGCTTCTTCATGGCTTGACTCATGGTTTGAGTGTTCCTAGTTGGTTAAGATGTACCTGTTTGTTCGCAGTATACGCACCCAAACGAGTGCGTCAACCGGATTATATGAAAAAATGAGTATAGCCACGCGTCTGCGCAGTGTTCTCGACAAGAAAGGCCTTTCTATTAAGGAGGCCTCGGAGTTGGTCGGAATCCCCTACAGGACGCTCCAGAACTACCTTTTGGACGAGCGAGAACCAAACGCGAAAGCGCTTTCGGCTATTCGCACCCATTTGGGTATAAGTGTTGATTGGCTACTCACCGGTGAAGGCACCATGACCGGTGATGCTCCGCAGCAGGAGCAAACAGGCACAGCCACCGTTAACCCCCAAGAAGAAGCCATCCTTGAGTTGTTCCGTTCGCTGGGAGAGGCGGGTAGGCGGGAGATACAAAGCGCTGCTGAAGAAAAGAAACGCCTGATGGACGTTGAGCAGCGACTAAAGGATTTGACGGAAATCCTTGCTGATACCAAAAGGCCAGCTTAGTCTGTACGTATTAGGAACGGTATAGGAGAGCTTGGATGCTCGGTCATGAAATTCTGAGCTCTAGGCTCTTCAGCCTCTCGGTACAGCAGGCAGATGCATGTCTAAGGGCCTCATACCCTCCCAATAGAATATCTCCATATATTAACTATAACTAAATTTTTAGGTTCTCTATGCATTCGTTCCGCCCATACTCGCTGAAGATCTATGATAAATACCTGCCAGGCGAGGTGGTAGAAAGATATCATGCTCTAGATAAAGTAAGGTCTAAAGATCTACTTGATTATATCGAGGCTTTTTTTAACTCTTTAACTACAACAGTTCATAATGATACTGTGGCTAAAAAAACAGTTAAGGTGACAGAGGTTAGTAGGGTTGGGCGCAGTGTGTTTGGTTGGGTCGAATATGGCGAGTATGGTATTCCAGGGACGATTTATAGCCTAAAGAATAAGGCCAAGGCGTATGACAAGCAACATGATGATTCTGATGTGCGTTTTTGCTATTTTAATTTTTGTGTTCCTGTCGGTGGTAAAACGGCTGTGGCACTTCTTCATAGTGCGGGTAATCGAGGAATTAAATCTTTTTTTAAAGATAAATTTGGCGAATACTTTAAAAAAACAATTGATCTGAATATAAAAATATCACCGCTTTCACACGAAAAAACCGTTAGGGAATGGCTGGATAATTCCAGCGTTAAAGAGCTCAGGCTAGCAAACTATAATGTTCAACTTGCAGGCGATCTTGCGGATCAGCTAGATGTAGATCGTACCGAATTTATTATTAAACCTAAGCGTGGTAGTGGATTTGGTTCGTTTTCTTTACTACAATCTAAAGCTGCAAATGGTGGAGATAGTACAGTCGAAATTTTGAGTAAGCTATCTACTGATGTTCGAGCGGTAATTGAGTCTAACGGGCGGAAGAAAATTGTATCGCTTAAGATGAGCGACCCTATTTCTGCGATTGAGATCACTGACGATAATGTCAAAATTGTAGACGGAGCACCGGATCGTGTTGAACTGCATAGCTATGCAGAGGTCCTAATGGAAGAATTCATAGGAAAGGTCTCCATATGAGTGGAAAAATCAAGGTCGGCTTCATAATTAAAAAACATTTCAAGGCTGCGGTTTGGAATGCTGCAAATGATAAGGTTGATTGGCCTGATTTTTTTGTTTTTATTGTTCTTCCATTCTTGCTGGCGGGTCTTTTTTATTGGATTGGAATGCCTGATAAGGCAGGAATCATTAGTCTTTTAATGTCGGTTTCATCTATTTTTGCAGGTTTGCTGCTTAATTTATTGGTTTTGGTCTATGATCAAAATAAAAGAGTTCATGAGAAAATATTTGCGTTGGACGAAGTAAGTGCTGTTCCTCCCGATTTGCGGGCGGGCTCTCTTGACGACTTGTTGAATAATCCAACACCGCCTGCCCGCTCTGAAATGCGCTATAGAAATTATTCTAAGCATGCGCAGCTACTTGAGGAGCTGTTTTCAAGTATATGCTTTGCTATAGTCGTGTCTTTGTCTTCTATTGTGACAGGGATTTTATCAAGTCTTCTGAAGGAAGATGCTATACCGTTTTCAATATATAAGCTGTCTTTTTCTGTGGATTTTAAATCGTTGTTTATAACGATGTCTGTGTTTTTTCTGGTTAATTTGCTCCTTACTGTACTTATGGTAGTAAAGCGAGTGTATAAATTAATGTCTAGTCCTATTTGAGCCTATGGCCTGAGGGGGTATATTTGCTGCGAGTAATGGTTTTTAGTGGCTTTCTCCTTTTGCCCTCTTTAGGCTACTCAATGTCATGTGAGCTTTTGACTAAAGATTTAAATGAGTCCATAGGTTTGAATAGTATGGGCAGTGTGGTGGGTAAGAGTGCTGTGAGATATGTTAAGTCTCCAGAGATAACGTTTTCTGTCAGCTGTTCACAGAACCTACCTAACATTGCTTTTGCTTGGGACGGCCCAGCTCCTGACCCTACCTTCTACGATTTAGTAGGCACTGTCGGTAACCTACTATCGCATCGCCCAGCATCTGAGGTGGTGACATACTCCAAGCAGTGCCTGCAAGAAGCTCTTAATGACGATAGCGAGATAGCAACAATTGAGCGAGAGGGGATAGTCATCGAGTGCCAGGCCTTTAAAAGGGATGGCGGCGGTACCACCATCACGATCTTCACTGAGTAATCCCTCCTGCCACTAAACCCCGCCCTCTGTGGGGTTCTCCGTTTCCTCTTTCGCGGCCTGCATCCTCGCCCATTCCCGGTCCACCGCACGTTTTGCCGTTTTTTTGTTGGCGTACAGCCACAGCAGCCGTCTTGGCTTGCTTTGGTCGCCGGCTGTTCTGGTCTTTTCCGTTCCGGTTTTTTCATCGCGGTAGTAAGCGATGACGCCGCTGTAAATTTTCTGATTTTCCTCCGCCAAGTCCTCGACCGCGTCTTCCGGCAATTTGCTTTCCAGCTCCAGGCTCATTGTGTAGCCGTTGTCAGCGCTGAGGCTGTGGAGCACGTTGCCGCCATACCAGATGATTTCGTCGATTTCGTCTTTGATGCCAATAAGGGTGTAGGTCAGTTCCGGTATCAAGTCTGGCCGCGCCCGAGCCAATGTGTAGCTGAGGGTCGCGCTGCCACGTTGCAGGCGGTTAAATTCGGCACGTGCCGCGCGTAATGCGGACTGGCGGTCGCTGTAGGTGTGGCGCAGGTCTTTGAGGTTTTCGCCGCCGCCGGCAATGGCCTGCTGCTTTTTGGCGCTGTTGATGTCGTAGAAGTAGGCCCGCACGCCGTCGTAGCTGTCTCGGTCGGCTTGCAGGTAGCGATGCTGGTCGCCGTCTTCGCGGGTGAGGGTGATGTGGGGCAGGGCGATGCCGGTGACTGACCTTCCACCACCCGCAGGAAGGCACAGCAGGCAGCCGGCTTTGACGCTGGCTACCGCGTCGAATTCTTCGCCGAGTCGGCTGATCAGGTTGGCATCGGATTCGTTGGCCTGGTCGAGTTGCAACAGGGGCAGCCCCGCCAGTTTCGCTGCGATGGCAGATTTCAGCCCGTTACCCAGCGCAATATCGCGGATCACGTCGCCCAGGGTTTTGTTGCTCCAGCTGCGCTCGCGTTTGATTTTGAAGCTTTTGCGCAAGTCTGCCGATCGGGCGCGCAGGCTGAGTATGTCGGGGGCGCCGTTGTGTTCGATTTCGTCGAAGGTGTAGCTGCCCTTATCCACCAGCCCGGTGTCGCTCCAGCCGAGCCAAAGCCGCAACAACGCGCCTTTGGCGGGCATGGCCAGCAAGCCGTCGTGGTCGCTGAGGGTAAGGCTCAGTTGATCGGCTTCAAGCCCACGGTTGTCGGTCAGCTCAAGACTGATCAGGCGCGGGCTGATGATGTGGGCAATATCTTTGCCGTCAACGGTGATGCGAAAAGCAGGGATCGGATACGCCGCGTCGCGCATGACGCGTTCGGTGGTGTTTTGTACGTACCCCACCACGTCCGAAATAGCCGAGTCGATCATAGCAACCCTCGCAAAATGCTCACGCCTGCATGGGTGCCAGCACCAATAAGGTCGAGTTGATCGTCGTCGATACGCTTGAGGGTAAGGGTAAATTCAATACGGCGAGGTGTGCCGTCGCGGAAGAACACTGTTTTGGTTTCGCTCAAACTTTCGATTACCCATAGGCCGTAAATCCGCCCACTGCCCTCGATCATCGGCCACGCCTTGCCCGTGTTGGCCATCAGCCGCAACGCGTCTAGGCTCAGTGTGGTACCGGCCAGTTCCGGGAAGAGGATGCCGGGGAGGGTGATGATGTCGTCACCGCGACCGACAAATTGTCGTGCCGGCGCAGCACCTACCCGGCTGTTGCTGGGGTGGCGCCATTCTGTTTGGCGCTGCAGTTCCTGATAGGCCAGCGTCGAGAGGCTGAACACGAACATGCCCAAGGCAAGCATCATAACGATTACTCCAGATCACCCAATTTGCTGCGCATGCGCACGGCTTTTTCGCTCTTAATGCGGCTCAATTCGGCGCGCACGGCACGGGCGATGGCTTGGGCATCCATGTTGGGCGTGGGATGGATGTTGATTTCGTAGCGGTCATTACTGTCGTAGGTGGTCGGTGCGGGCGGGCTGATGGGTGGGCGCATATCAACGGCCAGCGCCGGGGTGCTGAGTGTGCCGAGGGCAAGTACACCCGTGGCTGTCAGTTGTTTTCCGAGCTGGCTGATGGCGTTCAGCGGGCCTTTGCCACCCTCGACCAGACCTTGTGTCAAGCCCGCCATCGTGTAGCTCCCCAACTGCAAAAACACCCGCGAGGGGCTATGGATATCGAGCTTTTCCTTGAACCAACTAATGGTCGAATCGCCGATGCTGTTGATGGCGTCTTTAACCTTGCCCAGGCCAGCATAAAGCCCGTTAACCAGTCCGTTGACGATCATGCTGCCGAACTCGGTAAAGCGGTTGGGCAGGTCGATCCCCAAATAGCGCAGTACACCAGCAAAGGCCTGGTAGATCAGGCCGATAGGGCTGAAGTTTGCCAGCACCGTCAGGATGCTGCCAATGCCGCCCTTAAAGCCCGCTTTGATTTCTTTCCAGGAGCTGTCGAAATAACCTTTAACCGCGTCCCAGTTTTTGTACATCAGGTAGGCGGCGCCGGCGAGCAGCGCGATGATCACACCAATGGCCAATACAATCGGGTTCGCAGCCAGCGCCCACAGTGCAATGCCTACCGAACGCAATGCGGTGATCAAAGCTCCGCCCATTAAGCTGACCAGGACGCGTAAACCTTGGGCCAGCATCGGTAAAGCATTTCGGGCTAAGCCGGTTATTGTCGGGAACAGATTACGAAACACTTTAAAGATGCCGCCGCCTTTGATCCCAAACATCGTCATGCCATAGCGCAGTACCACAAATGGGCCGATCAAGCTGGCAAGGGTCAGTGCCAATGCGCCAAATGTAGCGGCCATAACGCCGACGACCATCACCGTTTTCAACACAGCGGCTGCTGCGGCCGGGTTTTCCTTCATCCAGGCCGTGAGTTCTTTGATAGCGACGGTGATTTGTTTTAACGCAACTACATAGGTCGGAAGGATCGCGTCGCTCATTTCGCGATAGGCGTTGGCCTTTTGTGCGAGCAGTTCCAGCTCATTGCCCTGGGTGCTATCGACGGCTTTGACGTACAACTGATCAATGCCATCAGCACCCTCGTTGAGCCTGGCGTTTTTGTGGATCTGATGGCGTTGCAAATACATCTGCGCGAACAGGTTGGAAGCCGTACGGTTGGAGAAAATACTGCCGATGGTATCCAGCACCTTGTTCTTGTCGGTGATGCCCTTGGCAGCCAACTGCGGCAGCAGGATCTTCTCCATCCATTCGAATTGGTTCTCGCGGAACAGCTCGCTGCCCTTGATCGCCCCCACGTCCAGAAAAGCGATCTGACCGGCCTTGTCGTGTTTGACCTTTTTCGGATCGACCAAGCCGAGTTGCTCCATGTTGTTGGCCGCTCGTTTGGTGGTTTTACCCTGATAGATGTTGGAATAGGCGCTCATCATCGCCGTACCTACTCGGTGCCCGCCCATTTCTTGCACCAAAGGTTCCATTTGGTAGTAGAAGGCTTCGTCCTTGATACCTTTGGCTGCAACGCCGCCAGTCTTGATCACGTTCAGCCATTCGTTCGGACCGACCCGGCCACCGGTGGCGGTGAGGATGCGCTGCACAATGTCGGCCTGGTTGATGAATGCCTCTTTGCTGGCCAGCCCGCCGCGCATTTCGATGACCTTGAGCATGTCCATGAACTTGCGTTCGTTATCCGCGCCTTGCTCTTCGCCGAACAGCGCGTGGTTGGCGAACTTCATCTTGGCCAGCGTAGGGGCAACCATTTCCGCCTCGTGTTCATCTGCAAACACGGTCATGGCATCACGCACCAACGTCAGGTTTTCGGTGACGCTGGTGCCGTAGGTTTTCATTTGTTTGGCGAAGTTGATTGCCTTGCTGGTGTCCTCTTTACCAAGGCCCAGCGCAGCCACCCGTTGTTCTTCCAGCGCGAAGTACTTGCCTTCCTTTAAGGGCGCATAAAGCCCGCGACCGATGCCATAGGCCACGCCCATGCTTGCAGCACCTTTGGCGGCGGAGTTGCCCGCCAGTTGTTGGCCCTGTTGATAGGCTTTGCCCGCTCGGGTCATACGCTGCTGCTGTTTGGTCAGGGCTTCTAACCGTTTGCGTTGGGTGTCGATCTGACGGTTCGCATCGGCCATTTGCTGTTTCAGCCGACGTTCATGCTCGCTCAAATTGCGTGTATCGACCCCGGTGGCTTTGAGGCGTTGACGCAGTTGATTGAGCTGTTGGTTTTGACTGATTTCTTGCTGCTTTAACTGCTGGAGCGAGCGCCTGGCTTTGTCAAGTTCGCGCTGCATGGCGCGGGTCGGTGTGGTGGTTGAGGCCATTTGCCGACCCAGTTCGCGGGCTTTGTTGCGAGCAGCCACCAACTCGGCGCTGGTGTTGGCCAACCCCTGTTTGAGCTGGCGGAATTCGCCCACTTGTTTCTGCGCGGCACCCAAGCCTTTAAGGCTGTCGCGAGCAGTCTTGAGCGCTTGCGCCGCTTTGGCAGATTGCCCCTGAATGCTACGCAACGGCGCGGTGACTTTGTCGATGGCGGTGAGCAATACCCTAAGTCTTAAATCATTCGCCATCAGTGGAACTCCGCACCCTGGCGCGCTCGCGCCAGTTCATCAGTTCTTGCAGGCCCAACTGATCCATATCAGTCGGTGCCCAGTGAAAAACCACAGCCAGATCAGCCATAGCGTCTTCTACGCAACGAGGTACACATCCGCCTTCGCCGACTTCTGCAACAAAAAACTGGCGATCTTGCTGCCGATTGCCAACAGGTCGGCCGGGTCCATGCTTGCGGCTTCAGGGGCGGTGATGCCGGGGTTGCTGATGCGCGGAATCACTTTGATCAGGCTCGACACGTCCATATTCAGCAGGTCGATCAGCAACACGCCGCGCAGCTCACCTGACGAAGGTTTACGCAGGGTGATGCTGGCGATTTCGGTGTTTCCGCGTTTGATCGGCTGGTCGAGGGTGACGCAGTTGTCATCGGCAGCGGGCAGGGTTTCAGCGGTGTCAGAGGTGTTCATGTGTGGCTCCAGGTGATGGCGTTAACGAGGATGGGTGACGGAACTCGGATCAAATGCCCAAGGCGCTACGTTGTTTTTCCAGCATGTCCACTCCGTTGACCTTCTCGATAAAGTTGAGCAGGTCGATTTCGATGATTTCCTCGTTATCGACGGTCAGCTTGTAGTAGGTACAGGTAGTTTTCATGCTGTGCTCGGTGTCTTCGCCGGGTTTGGCATCACCCATTTCGATGGACTCGTGCCGGCCGCGCACAACGATTTCCACAGTGCTGGTTTCGCCTGTGTCGTCTTGCTGAAACGGGCCGGAAAAACGCAGGGCGACGGCGGACGCATTGACGGCGCCGAACTGTTTGAGTGAGATCAGATCAAGGCCACCGGTTTTCCAGTCAAACTGGATGCCGTCGTCGGACATGCCCAGGTCGGCCTTGACCGCGCCGTTCATGCCGCCGCCGCGATAGCCTTCCATCTTGCGGGCCAGGGGCGGCAAGGTGACGGACTTGGCCACACCGAGGTAACTGTTACCGTCGTTGAACAGGTTTATATTTTTGAGCTTGCGAGGTAAGGCCATGTCGCGGTTCTCCGGTGAGCAGGCGCGGGGTTGGCTCCCCTTGCGGGGAGGCCCGGTTTAACGGTTGATCTTGCTGGCGAAGTCGATCAGGTAACGGTCGGTGATGCGTTGGCGCAGGGTCAGGTCTTCCAGAGGCGGCACCGGGGTGTAGTCGTAGTCGAGGTAGAGCTTGCCGGCCTTGAGCGTGTCTTTTTCGTTGATGTCGTCCGGGAACCAGCAACTGCCGCCGATCAAATACCCTTGCGAGATCAGTTCGCGGAACTTGGCGTTGATCCCTTCAACAATGTCGCGCACCAGGGACGCGTGCATCGGTTTATCAACTGCCCACATGTGTGCTTCGGCGATGGTGTCGGCGAGGATTTGCGCGGTGCGGGTGTAGTTCTCAAAGGCAAATAGCGGGTCGTCGGAGCACGTGCGGCTGCCCCAAAAGCGGTATCCGCCTTCATTGATCAGCGTGGTGACTTCGTTGCTGTTGAGGTAATTGGCATCGGTGGCCGGGTTTTGCAGGTCCCAGAACACGTCGGCACTGATGCCGGTCACGCCGTTGACGGGGACGTTGGACAGGGTTTTATGCCAGCCAATTTCCTGATCGATCTTGGCGCGTAAACCCAAGGCTCGGGCCACAGCTGACGCGACGGTGGTTTTGCTGGTGGTGGTATCGAAGTTCAGGAAGTCCGGCCAGATGACCATCATTTCGCGGGCGCCGAAGTTTTCGCGGTAGGCAACCACTTCCTCTTTGGTTTTGCAGTCCCACGCGCTGACGTAGGCGAATGCGCGTAGCTGCTGGGCAATGCTCGCCAGTGCGGTGGCCACCGGCAAGCTGTCCAGCCCCGGCACGCCGAGAATGCGCGGCACCATGCCCAAGCGAGCCTTGGCTGCGAGCAGGGCTTTCATGCCGGTGTATTTGCCGTCGGCGGTGGTGGTGCCGATAAGCGCGCTGGTGGTTTCGGCTTCGTCGGCGCCTTCCTTGACCCGCACCACGATGGTGTAGGGCTTGGTCTGGTCAGCGATGGCCTGCAAGCTGGCGGCGAGGGTGCCTTTGACCCCGGCTTTGCCAACAGCCGTTTGCACGTTGGTGATGAGTACCGGGGTGTCCAAAGGAAAGAACGCCGCGTCCGCGTCTTCGGCGGTACAGACCATACCGATAACGGCGGTGGGGATAGTGCGAATGGGGCGGGTGCCGTCGTTGAGTTCGATGACCCGCACGCCGTGAAGATAATCGGCCATGGGTGGTGCCTGCGCAGTGGGATGACACTGCACAGGCTGCCGCGCGCGCGGCGGTTGGGCGAGCAGGTGGGCTTGTAGGGCGAAGGGCTACAGGGCTTCGCCCTACAGTTAAGTCTTGTCGCTTGGCCAGGGATACAGCATTTGAATTTCTTTAAAGCGCGCAATGCCCGAGTCTCTAACTTCCTCCCATCCTGCTTCCCCCATCACCTGCATGCGGCTGGCTTCGGCAAAGTAACGGTCAGATCCCATAACAGGTTCAGCGAAGGCCGCCAGTCGCAGACGCTCCACGTCTTCACGTGTCCGCTCGATCACGGGTAGCGGTTGCTTGGTAATGCCCCCGTCTGCGCCCAATGTCCAAACACCATCGGTTTCGCAGATCAGTTTTTGCCAGAGCGTCGAATCGACCTCCACAGCATCTTCAGGGATCACGTGCGTGCCTTTGATAAGGCGCAAGTGAAGGGTTCCGTCCGGGTGAAACGTCACGTATTTCATGGACTCTTCTCAACTGCCGACAGCGATATAAGACAGGCCCGCTGAACCTGTCACGCCTGTGTTGTAGGTTTTGAAGCTGTCTCGGGTGACAGCGCCGCCGCTGGTCCCGTTTTCGCCGTCGCTGAGCCTGACGCTGTACTCGGCCGTCGTCGCATTGTTGTAAGCGCCGACAATGACCGCCCCTGCATCATTGGGAAACGGAATGGGAAAACGGGTGGTGTTGATGGTGGAGCCGGTAAGCGATACAGCCGCACTCCACTGGACGATCCAGCCGTTTAGCCAACTCGGAAAGATGATGTAGCCAGTACGTCCAATCACCATCTGAAAACCCCAGCGCAGCTTTTTTGGGGTGACGATGGTGGTGTTGTCAGTGCCAGCATTCACCTGCACCTGAGTCGCCAGACCCGCCGTACCCAGCGCACTTTCGGTGGCTTGCACCACCTTCTTTGCAATGGCCTGAAAGACCCGCAACGCGCTCATCGGCTTGTTGGTGTCAGCCCCCGTTTCAGCCTCGCTCTGGCTGGCAAATGCAACGCCATAGCCTGCCAGTGAATTGGGCGTACCAGTCAGCGATGAAAAAATGATGCCGGTCAAGCCCGATCCAACACCTGTGATGGGACCGGCGATTTCCACGCCATCAGCGGAAACCCGCACACCATTTCCATTGACCCAAGGCGTTGGACCCAACGCCATGAACGCCCGCGTTACACGGTCGTAACTTCCGAGAAAGCCTACCCCGGCCTTCTCTCCCCCAAACTGCCCGGCGATGACACCTGCAGCCCATGACGGACCCTCCACCGTGCGAATGTAGAGGCTTTTGGCATCGGTCAGGTTGATCGCGCCCGTCAGTGTTCCGCCCGTAAGGGGCAAGGCATCGGTGATACCGTAATCTTTCAGGGTGGTTGGGTTGCTGCCCGCAACCACGATCCCGCGAACGTCGATCTCAACCTTGGTAAAAGTACCCGCCTTACGGGTGGGGGGCAGTACGTTGGTGAACCAGTTGTCCACGTACTCGCGAGTCGCCAGAACCACTGAAGGGTCAATTTTCAGCTCGATGCTCGACGTGCTGCTGACGATCAAATTGATCCGAATGACTTGAGTGCGCCCCGAACCTTGAGTTAGCAGGGGTTTGAAAGTGGGCGCGCAGTTGGCGACGGCTACCAGGTCGCCTGCTGCGTCATACAGACCGATTTCACGTACCCACCAGCCACCTTCATTTTCAGGAATGATCTGCTCGGCAATGATGACACTGGCGTTTTTGGGATCAATTTTCACCTGATTCAAAGGTGCGCGGCGGCATTCGTTGATGAGTTTAGTTTGTAGCCGATTCGGAATGGGGTCTGCACCGTTGGCATCTCCGACGCCCATTTTAGAAAATGTCCAGGGCACACCCAGTGCGTCGGCATTGGCTTGTTTTGCTTCACCAATAGCGGTGAGGATGGCGAAAAACTGACTATTTTTGTCGGTCATGGGTAGATGTCCATTGTATCGATATGGTGTTCACGGCCGCCCATAGGCAAGTAGCCATTGACCTCAATGTCGCGCTGAGTCGGTGGGTAAACGCTGAGTTCGTCTCCTTCGTAGACACTGACCCCGACGAATACTGTGCCGCTGGATTCAAGGCTGATCGCAAGGCCAGTTAAATGGCGACTGACGGGTTTGGCGTCATCAATCAGGAAGGTCAGCTCCTGATACATTTCTTCGGTTATACCTGTTTCAAGAACGCCGACCTTGAGTGCGAAAGTGCCGGGTACGCCTTCGGGGATTGTTTGCCACCACTCGATAATCTCGATCAGATACCCCAAGGGCTCGACCACACGTCGCAGTGCGCCGATGGTGCCTTTGCGTGAGTGGATGACATAAGAGGCCCGAATTGCCGCCCGTTTAGTACTCTCCAGCCATTTCCCGTCCCACCGGTCTACGGATACAGACCAAGCCAGATACGGCAGCAACTCAGT
Organism: Pseudomonas sp. WS 5071; assembly: GCF_012985765.1. Classification (NCBI taxonomy): domain Bacteria; kingdom Pseudomonadati; phylum Pseudomonadota; class Gammaproteobacteria; order Pseudomonadales; family Pseudomonadaceae; genus Pseudomonas; species Pseudomonas sp. WS 5071. Next base: position 125,072 of record NZ_JAAQWY010000010.1, read on the forward strand.
AGGGCAAGTGCCGGGGTTCCACAATTGGCGCAATGGCACAGGGACACGTTGTATCTGCGCCAATGCTTGAGCCGCCTGGCGCTCTAGGTCGCTAGCATTGCGTGGCAGCAACGACGGGCTGGTCACGGCTCAACGCCTAACGTCAGCGCAACCGAGGTGCAAAAGGGCGCTTGATACGGCGTGGCGCGAATGTCTTGCCAGTTATCCAGCGCGACCCTGCGCACACCTTCCACATGCAGTGCGGCGTGAACGGCTGACTCTGACACTTCCATGCCCAACCGACGGCGCTGATGCACGTAAGCCAGTAGGCGTTTTTCTGCGGCGACAAGGATCGGTTCAGATTCGGGACCACTGCTGGTCAGGTACAGCGTTGCCTTGACTTGGTAGCGGATGACTTGTGCGGTTTGTACTGTCAGGCGATCCGCCACCGGGCGTCGATCATCATCGCTGAGATATGCCAGCACAGTTGCCAGCAACGCGGCGCTCGCCGTGCCGTCCCCGAGCAACGCTTGCACCGTCACCACCACGGCGGCGGGCGTGGGGCTTTCAGCGGTGGCATCACCCACCTGACCATCGGCGGCACGGGCGTGAATGATGTAGCTGTTACGCGGGCCTGCGGTGCTCAAGCCTTCCCACGCCATCTGCGCTCGCTCGCGCAGGCTGTCGTCGCTCTCCATCACGCGGGCGACAGGCGGGCTCGCGTTGGGCTTACCTTCCTGAATCACGAGTCGCTTGACGTTGAAATTGGCCGCGAGGTTGTCTAGGTCATAGTTGGTGGCCAGCGACAGCATGTTCGCCACCGCCGCTTCATTCACCCGTTGCCGCCAGAGGGTTTCGCGGTAGGCGTTCTCTTCCAGCAGCTTGGTCAGCGGCTCCGATTCCAGGTTCAGCCGTGCTGCGATTTCGGCCTGCTGCTCAACCGGCCATAGGCTGATGGCGTGAGCTTTGCGCTCGGCAAGGATTTGCTCGTAGTCGATTTGTTGCACGATTTGCGGCGTCGGCAATAGGCTGAGGTCGATGGCAGCGAAGGTGTTCATGCACCGCCTCCCAGTTGCAAGGGCAGGCTCATATTCAGCGCCTGATTGCGGTCGAGGATGCGACCTTCAATATCAATCACCACCTGGCCTTGCAACGTAGCACCGTGCAGTTGCACGCGGGTGACGTTGACCCGTGGTTCCCAGCGCATAATCGCCATCACACTGGCGGCATAAACCCGCAATCGCGTGACGTCGTTGAACGGTTGATCCACCAGCTCGGGCAGCAAACTGCCGTATTCGCGGCGCATCACACGAGTGCCGAGGCGGGTGGTCAGAATGTCGCTGATGGATTGGCCGATATGCTCGACTGTGCTGATCGTGGCACCCGTTTCACGATTCATTGCGGCGCTCCCGTTACAGAACCACCGGGCATCACGCCGCCGTGGGTGTGTTGGACCAAACTGATGCCTGCGGCCACCACATCGTCGGATACGGTGACTGTGCCGGTGACGGTTTGATTGCCGGTTTGGGTGTAATCGCCCTGGTGGGTGATCGGGCCGACAATGGTGATGCCGCCTGTGCTGACCAGTCTGGTCGTACCGCTGTCGGCCAATATCGCATTTAAATGGTGGGCGACGCTGTCGTACTCGATCACCGTGCCGTCGCGGTAGGTGCGGCGGTGCAAGCCTTCGCGCTCTCCGTTGGCCGGGTGCGCGGTGCTGTAGATACCGGTGAGGGCGATGCCGTTGGCGAGCTGGCCTGATGGGCTAAACAGGATTACCTGCTCATCTACAGTGGGCGGGTCCCAGTCCGTATCGGCCCCGGCGCGCAGGGCGATCCAGGGTAGCCAACCGGTCAGTAACTCTCCGGTTTTGACACGCACACGGGGTGGTTTCATCTGAGTTTCGGCAATGGTGCCGAACCGGATGAGGTTTTCGATCATGCGGGCGAGGGCGGGGAGGTTGTTCATGGTGTGATACTGAGCTTAAAGTGCCTCAGTCAGCAGCACTGTGGTGTGTAAATAAAGCGACTACAAGATAGACTTGGGTAGTGCATGCTTCATGGTTTGTTGATTTTTAAATGTTTTAATATCTAGTTTTTTTTGTTTTGAGGCTTTGATGTATATGGATGATTTGACTTCTAGTTTGGATTCTTTGGGGTCGGTAAATATAGTGATTGGTGAGAATGGCTGTGGGAAAAGTGAGTACCTAAATAGCCTGGCAGCTGGTTTTGTTCGTGAAGGAGTACCAGTCATTGCCATGGCAACTTCGATTTATGATAAGTTTAAAGTTAAAAGTAAGCTTTTTAATTTTCTTGGAGGGCGTCAAGGTAAAAATATTGTAGAGAAGACTATAAAGAAAGCGCTGGCTTATGGCTCTAAGAAAAATGAGGTTGGTTTTACTGGTTTGATTCGTGCGCTTATATATACTAGGTATGAGCCTGTTATTAGGGTGGTCGTAGAGGGTTTTGGAGAAGATGAAAACATAAGTGCGTATGTGGATAATTTATATTCGATAGAAATGATTGGTGCGGCAAATATTCTGAAAACAAAACTCGATTTTAATCGGGATGGATATTCGAAAAAAGAAGGCGTGTATGAATTTGATTTGACGGCTTCATACAGCAGTTCAACTGAGGGGGAGAGGCTTCGCGATCTTCTGCATAGTGAGGCTCATTTAAAAAAGTTGGGGGTAATTAAACAGCTGCGACTAGAATTGCTTCGGGGTGGAAATGTAATTCCTTTGTCAGGAGCGAGCTCTGGAGAGTTGATGATACTTTCAGGGTTGGTTCATATATCCACGCACATCGAAGTTGGTTGTGCGATAGTTATTGATGAGCCGGAAAATAGTTTGCATCCTCGTTGGCAGCAACAATACATTTCAAATATATTAGATCTTTTTTACAGGTTTGAGCCAAGAATAATAATTGCGACGCATTCTCCTCTAATAATACCTTTCGGAAACGAAAAGGTCAGAGTATTCAAGAAAGCTTCATGGGGGTTGTTCGAGGTTTCGGTATCGTCCAGTAATAACGAGGAGTTACTAGCTGAAGCATTTGGAGTTCTTACTCCGGAGAATAGATATTTGTCTGATGAAATGGTTAAAACTTTAAACTCACTAAGTTCAGGTGAGATTAGCCTTTCTTCGGCATTGGATACTGTGGCTATATACAAAGATAAAATTTACGATGGGCGGCAGATAAAGTTTCTTGATGATGTTTCTAGTTTGATGCTTGAAGTTAAAAGAGTTAAGCCGAATGCCTAGGAGACCAAAGTTCACACCTGTTGAAATTAGCGCTATGCGCGACGCTAGTGCGCGAGGGCATAAAGCGTGGGATGAGAACCCCAAGCTTAAAACCTTAAAGGATAAAATTAAGGCCTTCGGAAAAATAAAAGCCTTCGATACATGTTGCTACTGTATGCGCGATGTGCGTGGTGAGTTTAATATGGTTTTAGATATTGAGCATATTTTGCCAAAGTCCGAATATTTAAAGTATATGTTTACAGGGAAGAATCTTGCTGTTAGTTGCAAGAGATGCAATATGAATATTAAAGGTGCAGATTTGGGGTTTTTGGTGTCCAAGAGTTTGCCCAGACGAGCTCTTCGTTCAAGATATTATAAGTTTGTTCATCCAAATTTAGATCGCTATGACTCTCACCTTATACGTCTCGCTGTGCAGCGAGGTCGAACGATGGTTGTGAAATATGAAGTGGTCAACCAAAGTCGTAAAGGGTTATTTACATATGAGTATTTTGAGCTTGATAAGTTAGAGAGAAATAGTTTTGATAAGGCTCAAGGTATATCCCCCCGTGCGGAGTTAAAGGATAAGGGGATAAAGAAAGCGTTTGATCTAATATCGAAAGGCCTTGTGTCTTGATAGCTATTTTTTTATTTTTCAGTTAGGTGTGCGAGTAATTCGTTTTTCAGAAAATTTATGTCAGTGTTAGTAAACCCTAACACTTGCCGCAGCTTATATCTGACCTCCGGGGCATCAACCTCGGCCCGGTCTTTCAACCCGAACTGATGCACCCGAGCAATCCGCGCCACTCGCCCGGTAAACCCTACGCTGATCGAATGCTCATCGCCCTTGGCCTTTAAATAGCTGGCTCTGGGCATTTTCTGGAACATTTTTGCCTGACGCTTGATCCGCCCTTCCTTAAACTTCAGATCCCGTAGTTTGCGCGCAGAATATGAACTGCCGTCAGGATTACGCTGCTGTTTAACCCGCTGCTGCTGGCTACGTCGCAGCTTCTGCGCCAATGAGCGGGCCAGTTTACTACGGGCAGCGGGTTCCAGTTTGCTGAGCAGCACACCGGCCCAGTCTTCCAGTGCGTCCAGGTCATTGGCCATTTTGAATCATCCATTCGCCGTCGAGGCCCGAACTGCCGGGGCGCCATGCGGGGTCGAGATAGTTGGCGACTCGCTGTGGTTCGCCGGGGTGTTTGACGGTGATGTTACCGTCCGCATCCTGGCCCACGACCACGCGCTCAGTTAGTGGCAGGCGAATGCTCAGATCGACCTTGCTGTTATCCAGCACGTCCGCCTCAAACTTGATGCCTTGCGCCGACTTGTCGAGGTTTTCCAGCAGTTCGGATTGGTTGAAGCTGAGCCAGCCCAGCAGCGGCAGTATCACGCTGTCGGGGTGGCCTGCGTAGTCGGTGAGGATGATTTGCAGGTCGAAGCTGTATTCAAACGACAGGCTCGCGGCAGCGGTGCAGCGTACTTTGCCATTGTCGATAAAGATCAACATCCGGTCGGGGTTGTGTTTGAGTTCGGCGATGGTGGCGAGCAGGTGAGCGCGCAGGCTGTCGGGTTTGTTCATGGGGTGACCTGCTGTTGTTGAAAAATCATATCGACCTGCGCCGCGCACTCGGCCCACGCGGCTTCGGTGCGCTCCTGATCGGTGAGCAAGTCGCCGTTATGGTTTGGGCCGGTCGCTGGCAGTTGGCATGGCACCACGGCCGGACAGCCACTGACGATAAGCGTCGGCGCCGGTGAGGGCGGGGCGCTCACGCAACCGGCGAGCAATGTCAGGCAAAGGCTGGGCAGCCCAATCGCGCAGTGCAGTGTTTTCACGTTTCAGTCCCTCTATCTGAAGCTCGCGCTGGGCCAAGCCTTGGCGCAGTTGGTCGTGCAGGCCACGCAGTTGGCTTTGTGCCTGACGCTCCAGGTTCAGCGTGCGGTTCAGGGTGGTGGCGGTGTTCAAATTGCGGGCGGCGTCTTCGCGTGCTGCTTTCGCATCGTGTTGCGCCAGTTCCGTCGCTTGCCGTGCAACGTTGATGCGTTGCTGCTGACCCCAGATAAACAGCGCCAAGGCGCCAAGCAGGGCAAGCCCATACAGTACTTGGCGCAGGGCGCTCATGCGCGGTACCAACCCAGTTGGTTCATAGCGTCGATGTCCAGGTGTTCGACCGGACCACGAATGATGATGACCCGTGCATCGGGCTGCACATGACGCAGCGCCTCGATCAGGTCATGCATGCCTTCGGTTTCGGTGTTGTGTGGCACCACCAGCAGGTCGCCGTCCTGCACCCGCAGGGCGCGGACTTCGTCGAGATCGATCATGCCACCACCTCCTGACCACAACCGCAGTCCGCATGCCGCTCAAAGGCCCGTTGCAGTTTGATGTCGTACAAATTGCGCTGGTAATCCGGGCCGTTGTAGAGCTTGGCGAACTCGGCCCATTTACGCGCTTTGAGGGCTTTGTGCAGCGCTGGGTCGGTCTCGATAAAACGCACGAATGCGTCGAACTGCTGCGACTCGCTGGCACTCATGGCGGCGACAAACGCCTGGACGCTGGCATAGCCCAAGCGCTGCCAGTGGAAGCCCATGATCTGGAACGCACCCCAGGAGGCGGACTCAAGGGCCGCGTTGTCGTCGATCAGCCGCGCATGGCTCAACCGCTGATGCTCGGCGCTGCCTCCTGCATAACCACCCGGCTTTGGGTTGACGATGGCCGGATTCAAAGCGGTCACTTCGTCTGCGTGCTGTTTGAGTTGGGCCGGGTTATCCCCCTCGTGACGAGGGGTGGCTAACTGGCGATACATGATGTGCCGCTCGAATAGAATCACCGGCTTGCCGTTGTCGAGAAAACTTTTGCCGTTGGATTCCACTTCATTGACCGCGTAAACACTGGCCAGTGGCACGTCGAGGCGTTGGGCGGCGTTGACCAGGTCATGGTTTTTCAGCAACTGCTGACAATCGCCCCCAGACAGGCTCGCGAGGGTTTTAGTGCCAGCAATACCATCGGCCACCAGTCCGGCTTTCAACTGATAAGCGCGCACGGCGGTTTCGGTCAGGTCGCCGTAATGGCCGTCGGCGTTGAGTTTGGCCCCGTGGCTGTTGAGGTTGGTTTGCAGGATGCGCACCGCTTGCGAGCGGTCGCCGTGGCGCAGGGTGGTCATGATTGTTCTACCTTACGGATGAAAAACTTTTTGGCCGCCGCGCGGGTGCCTTCCACGCCCAGCAAACCGATCACGCCCCCAAAGAACGGTGCGGTGGTGATGGGCACGCCGATCAGTGCCAGGCCGTGACTCGCAGTGAGGGCCAAGGCGCCGCACAACGGTGCCTCGATCAATACGCGGCGCAGCGTGCCACCGCCGTACATCACCCGCAGGCCGGCAATGACCAGGGCTAAAACCCCGGCATACAGGGTTGGCCAGTTCTGTTCGAGCCAGGTGGCCAGCCAGGCCCAAGTGTCGGGACGTTCAGGCATGTGATGTTTTCCAGTGTCCAGGGGTCGTGGGTTCAAGGTTTTGCTGCGGTTCAGTCCCATAGGTTCACCACGTGCCGCTGAGGCGCGGCGGGTTGGGCGTCGGGCAGGTTCACCTGGGTGCCATGGGGCAGAAACGGGCCGTGTTCGGCCAGACCGGGGTTGGCCTCTAATACGGCCTCGGTCACGCCCGCCGTGCGGCCGTAATGGCGCCAACACAAGGCGTCAACCGTGTCGTTTTGTTGGGCGCGCACCGAGGTGGTCATCAGATCAGCTCCACGGTGGTGCGATTGGTACCGAGAAAATCACGCACTGCCCAGCGCAGATCGCGACGGTAGTCGTCGATATTCGGGGTGAGTTCTTCTGCGTTTTTATTGCCGCTGTTGGTGCTGTCGTAGGAGCGATAGCGTTCACAGACTTCGGCACCTGTCCCGGCCTCAATGGCGCGGCGGTACAGGTGGACCAATGCTGAAACGTCCTGTACCTGCTCGGCAGGCACTTGGGCTAGTTCGCTGTAGCCCGCTGCTTGCTGGATGGCGCGCCAGTCCTTCAGCTCGCGGTTGAGGTTGATGGCAGCCGAGATGCACGCAGTTTCCAGGCGCGCCGGGGTGACACTGGCATCGACGCGCAAGGTGCCGCGCAGCGCATCCAAATCGATGGACGGCCAGAAAGGGTCGGTGTTGATATGGCCGCTGGGCGTGCTGCCGCTGGCTACGAATCCGCTCATGCGTAAGCTCTAAATAGGTCGCCGGTGGTCGGGGTGTTACAGGGCAGCGCTAAAGACACTGCCTGTTCAACCCCGAGCCGGCGGGGTGCGTGGGGACGCTCGGTTAACCGTGGCAGCTTATTCAGCTGAAACAGTGTGTTTTTTCAGAAGGCGTTCGGCGCCATCCAGGTCTTTTTTACCGCCGCATCCGTCGTGCAGCTCAATCGCTCGTTTGAGCAAGTCAATGCCTGCTTCTAACTGACCCGCTTGCCCGCGTGTCTCAGCATTAAGGCCGACCAGCGTGGCGCGTCCGGCAGCCAGATAGAGCTTGGCGCGAGCCTGATCGGGCATGTCCTGGTCTTCGGTCATTTCGAGGGTGCGATACAGCACGCGAATGTCGAAGCTGTCGTCCCCAGCCTTTTGCGCTTTGAGCGCGGCTGAGGCGATTTCCTCGGCTACTAAACAGCCGGTTGTGCGCTCGAAACGATCCGGCATCACCAGTTTGTGTTTGAGCACGTAGGCCGCCACATCCAGTGCGCCTTTGTAATCGCCGGCATCGATCCGCCAGACCATGACGGTGGTCATGACTTCGTCTTGCGCGCCGTTGCCGGCTTCAAGCACGCCTTCGACGTAAGGGATGTATTCGGGCAGCAGTTGGAGCTTGAGCGCGGCCTTGCCTTCGTTGGACTGGATCGACTTCAGGCGCAGCCGATCCTGAAGCAGTTGGTTGAGCTGATGCTCGTACGCCGTCGCGCCCGCCATTGACTGCATGGGCGCGGTTTTAGCGGACTCCATCGCCGCACGGGCGCGGCGTTGGTGGGCTTGAGCAAGGCTGAGCGCCATGAGTTAACCCTCGCTGACCGGATCAGGTTCAACCGCATCGACCGGGGTGATGTTCTCCAGCAGGCACCCAAGGCCGTAGTCCTCGACCACGTAGGCGTCGTTTGACGACTCGTAGTTGCTGATGCGGTTCCACTCCGGTTCTTCTTTCAGGTAGCGACGGCGGGCCATGAGTTGCCAGTAAACCGACAGGTTGGCGAAGGTGGTGATCAGCACAGCGCCTTCGGGCATGTAAGGCACCTCGTATAGCGGCAGCCCGCCGACGCGACGTTGCGAGATGATCAGGTCGCTGGCCAGGGTGTTGGTGGCGTCCTGGTCTTTGTTGACCAAGGCCAGGAATTTGTCGTGTACCAGTTCACGGCCGGTCAGCACCACAAGGCCCGGATTGCGGCGATACCACGGGTCGAGCAACTGGATAGCGTCATACACCAGGGCGTCGATGTTTTTGAAGTCACCGTTTTTACCGATGCGAATTTTGCCTTTCTCGGCGCCTTCTTTGAGTACGCGGTCGGGAGCGTGCAAACGGTACTGCTCAAGCCAGCCGATGTTGACGTCTTCCAGCAGCGGGTTTTCGACGCGGTCCGTTTGTTCGGCCGCCTTGATGCCGTAGAAGCCGATTTAAATCCGGTCCAGGGCTTGGCGTTGGGCAATGGCGCTCGACAGGCGTGTCTGGAAGTCCGGGAACTTGGCCCAGGCATCCAGTTGGCGATAGGTGACGAAGGTGTCGAAGTCGGTTTTTTCGGCTTTGTACTTGTCGCTCGACAAGGTGCCGATGCTGCGTGGCTCGCGGGCTTTGACGTTGGTGTTAGTGCGGCCGGCAATGGTGCTGCCAACGCCCAGACCGACCTTTTCGCCTTCCTGCTCATCGACCCCGATGATGTTGATCTTGCCGAGGAACTCGCTGGATTCCTGAATCTTGGTTTCCAGTTTTTGCTGGATGCTCGGGTCTACGTTAAACGTGGCGTTGGCAGACTCGACGCCATTGAGTTTGGCCACTTGGCTGAGGTAGCCGGTAAAGAGTTTTCGTGTGTCGTTACGCATGGGTGTCTCCGGTCGTGAGCGTGCAGGTGTGGGCCGTCAGGTCAGAATTCAGCCAGTGCCTGGCTGCCGCCACCGGTCACCGGGGGGCGAGAGAGTTGGGAATGATCCTGAGTGTTGCCAAGGGTGGTTTTCAACGTGTTCAAGTCCGTGCTCAGTTGCTGCACTTGGGTCCGCAGTTCGCTGTTGCTGGTCTGGGCGGCTGAGAACTGCTCTTCCAGACTTTTTCCGTGCTCGGCAATGGCCTCGACGGCTTGGCCAATTGCACCGAACTCGCTGTCGTCCCTGGCTTCTTTGCGTTTGAGCAGGTCCTGAACCTTGCTGAACAATTGGGCACCGATACCGGGTTTTTCTTCGTATTCCTCGAAAACCAGCTCGGTTTCTTCGGCCACGGTGAACAGGTTGTCTGGCGATTGTTTACGCGATTTGAGCGGGCTGGCATCTGGATGCTGTGCCGAGAAGGCCAGCATTTCCGTGCCAAGGCTGGCCGGGGTGTCAGTGACGCCAAGGCCCATCAGGTAAGCCTTGCCGGTGTCGGCAAATTTCTCGCGCACTTCGATGCTGGTGAAAATCTTCTGCTTCAGCTTGTTGACCATGCTGACTAAATCGTCTGTCGGCTCAATCTGGGCAAACAGCGCCCGCACCTTTTTGCCGTTGATTTCGACCTCTTCAGCCTTGACCGCAAGAATGTCGCCGTACGCGCGGAAAGGAGAGTCGGGCAGGGTGCCGCGAATGTGTTCCATCCACACGCGGGCGCCGTATTTGCTGCGGTCGTAACTGGTGGCCATCTGGTCGATCCAGTCGCCTTCAATGCGACGCCCGTCGGTGGTCGCGCCTTCAACGGCGACCCGGAACCATTTGCTGCGAAATTTTTTCATGCCGTAGATCCTCGATGCGTGGGGCGCGTTCCTCTCGGAAAAGACGCGTTGCAATGAGGGGCATGGTCGGGACGCGCGCGTGTTGCGGCAATGAGGCGCCCTTGTAGGGCTGGGGGTTACAAGGGGGGCAGCTATTGAGTAACGGGCGCGGGCGGCAGCATCGCGGCCATGACTACGACCGCTTTGTTACCGATGGATGCGCGCCGCCAATCCAAATTTCTATATTGGATGGGTTGGCGCATCTGTGAGATCGCCGAGGCTACGGGCGAAAAAGAGAAAACGCTACACAGCTGGAAGACCCGCGACGAGTGGGATCGGGCGGACAACGTCGAGCGCATCGGCGGCGCACTGGAAGCACGCCTGGTGCAGTTGATCCTCAAAGAGGGCAAGACCAGCGGCGACTTTAAGGAAATTGATCTGCTGCATCGCCAGCTTGAGCGCCAAGCACGGATCGTGCGCTATCAGGGCGGAGGCACTGAAACTGACCTCAATCCGAACCTTGCCAAGCGCAACAGCGAGCCGAAGAAAAAAGCAGTCAAAAACGAGATCAGCGAAGACCAGATCGAGCTGCTGCGCGAGGCGTTTATTGATGGCTGTTTCGATTACCAGAAAGACTGGTACCGGGCGGGTAATCAACGCACCAGGGTCATTCTAAAAAGTCGACAGATCGGCGCCACGTACTACTTTGCCCGCGAGGCGTTTATCGATGCGCTGGAGACCGGGCGTAATCAGATTTTCCTGTCAGCATCCAAGAACCAAGCCTACTTGTTCCGGGGCTACATCCTGGCATTCGTACGCGAGGTGTGCGGGGTCGAGCTGACGGGTGATCCGATTGCGCTGCCTAACGGCGCCGAGCTGTTTTTTCTCGGAACCAACGCCCGAACGGCACAGGGTTATCACGGCAATTTCTACTTCGACGAGTTCTTCTGGACGTTCAAGTTTGAAGAGCTGAACAAGGTCGCTTCGGGCATGGCGATGCACAAGAAGTGGCGTAAAACCTACTTTTCCACGCCATCGAGCATGGCCCACGAGGCGTATACCTTCTGGACGGGTGAGCGTTTCAACAAGGGCAAGCCCGCCGCGCAACACACCAAAGTTGACACCTCTCACGGCAGTTTGCAGCAAGGGCGGTTCTGTGAGGATCGGGTATGGCGGCAGATTGTCACCATTTTGGACGCGGAGCGGGGCGGCTGTGACCTGTTCGACATCGAGGAGCTGCGCCGCGAGTACAGCCCGGAAGCGTTCGCCAACCTGTTGATGTGTGATTTTGTTGACGACGGAGCCAGCATCTTTCCGCTGGCCCTGTTGCAGTCCTGCATGGTCGATAGCTGGGTCGAGTGGGCTGAAGACTACAAGCCGTTTGCTTCACGCCCGTTCGGCGACCGACAGGTGTGGATCGGTTACGACCCGGCTGAAACCGGCGACTGTTCCGGTTTGGTGGTGTGCGCGCCACCGCTGGTACCCGGTAGCAAGTTCCGTGTACTGGAGCGCCACCAGTTCCGGGGCATGGACTTCGCAGCACAGGCGGCGTTTATCAAAAGCGTCTGCGACCGCTATTGGGTGACCTACATCGGCATCGATGTCACCGGCTTGGGCAGCGGCGTGGCGCAATTGGTGCGCCAGTTCTTCCCAAATGTCACTACCTTCAGCTACTCGCCCGAAGTCAAAACCCGCTTGGTGCTCAAAGCCTATGACGTGATCCACAACGGCCGGCTGGAGTTCGACGCCGGCTGGACGGACATGGCTCAGTCGCTGATGGCCATCCGCAAAACCGTCACCGCAGGCGGTCGCCAATACACCTACACCGCAGGGCGCAACGACACCACCGGCCACGCCGATCTGGCCTGGGCGCTCTTTCACGCATTGCACAACGAACCGCTGGAGGGGCAAACCGCCTCGAATACCGGGCGGATGGAGATTTTTTAATGAACGATCAATCGGTCGCCGCACCTCACGTGGCAGACGGCAAAGTGAATCAGTCGATTCAGGCCTTCAGTTTTGGCGATCCGACCCCGGTGCTGGGCGGTCGTGCGGTGTTTGATTATCTGGAATGCTGGTTTAACGGGCGCTGGTACGAACCGCCGTTGTCGCTCGACGGGCTGTCGCGCTCGGTGGGTTCCAGCGTGCATCTGCATTCGGGCCTGACCTTCAAACGCAACCTGCTGAGCAAAACCTTTATCCCGCACCGGCTGTTGTCCCGTGCCGCGTTTGAACAGTTCGCGTTGGATTTTCTCAGCCTTGGCAACGGCTACATCGAAGCGCGCCGCTCGATGCTGGGTTCGACCTTTCAACTCAAACCGGCGTTGGCCAAGTACATGCGGGCAGGGCAGGACGGGCGTTATTTTCTGGTGCAGGGCTGGAAGGAAGAACACGAATTCGACGCGGGTAGCATATTCCAACTGCGCGAAGCTGACTTGCACCAGGAGGTGTACGGTCTGCCGGAATGGATCAGTGCGCTGCAGTCAGCGTTGCTCAACGAATCCGCGACGTTGTTTCGCCGCAAGTACTACGAAAACGGAAGCCATGCCGGGTTCATCCTCTACATGACCGACCCCGCGCAGAACGAGTCTGACGTCGATGCCCTGCGCAAAGCGCTGAAGGATTCCAAAGGGCCGGGTAACTTTCGCAACCTTTTCGTGTACTCGCCAAACGGTAAAAAAGACGGCATTCAACTGATCCCTGTCAGTGAAGTCGCGGCCAAAGACGAATTCAGCTCAATCAAAAACCAGACGCGTGATGACATACTGGCAAGCCTGCGTATACCGCCGCAGCTGATGGGCATTGTTCCGCAAAACGCTGGCGGATTTGGTTCGATTAGAGAGGCGGCGCAGATCTACGTGGCGAACGAGCTGGAGCCGATTCAATCGCGCATGACTCAGTTGAATGATTGGCTGGGGGAAGAGGTAGTTTCTTTTAAAAAATATGAAATAAGTTTTTGATATTTAGTAGAAGCATGATCGTTAAGTGATCATGCTTCGGTTTTCATAATTATTTTCTTGATTTGAATAATATTCCAACTCCTGTGTTGGTTAGGTCTGATTTCTCTTGTTTGATGAAGTTGAATTTTTCCTTAAGGTCTTTCATGCTTGGGATTACTCCTGTTAGATTCGCTGCTGTAGCAATAGCGCCATAAGCAGGTATTCCAGTTATAGCTGCAGCAAGTTCAATTCCGCCAACTACAACAAATGATCCTATATCGCGCCCAGCAAATTTCCACTGTTTTCCACGCAATTCTTTGATTTTTGCTTCGTGTTTTTCGAAAGCTTCCTGGATGTTATTTAGAACGTGGTCGCCAGTACGGAAAAAGTTGTTTGGCCGTGCGTCAATTATGTCTGAAATACCTGTGCCCAGTAAGCTTCGTATTTCTTCAAGAGCGTCGTTTTTTCTTATTTCGATTAGCGCGTCTATAGGGACTTCTCCCAGCCAAGATATTTCATTCTTTACTGTGGTTTGTAGTGCTCTCGAAATATGTAGATTTTTTAATCCTTGATCGTCATAGGCTTTAGAGTTTTCTTTAAGCATTATATTGAACCACAGCCAACTTGTTTCTGCTCTAATTACTGGGGTTCCATGAAGCGAAGAACTTCTCTGTAGTGAGTTGTTTGCTTGCGAGAAGCGGCTAAACATGTTTATAAAGACTGCATCGCCCGGGCTGATTGCACCGAGCTTTTGCTGATTCTCTTGTATATAGCGAGAGATGTGGTTTTCATAACTCCCATCCCACTCAGTGGAGAAAGATAACCTTTTGGGATCTTTCACAATCTCAGAGAATTTTTTAGGATCTTTTATACTTCTTAGATATTCAAGCAGTTCTTTTGGATCACTGAAGTTCTGATCGAATAGTGTGTTGCCGTAGTTGATGGTGTCCTGTTCGGCGCATAAGTTAATGTATTTTCCGTAATTTTCATCTAGTCGGTGGCGATCTGGAAGGATTGCTATTATTGGTTTGTCCAAATCCAGTAATGCAATATCTTTGTATTGAAGCACCTGTAGTGCAAGGCGTAGAACTTCCTCTACTCGCTCTTGTTGAGGCATTACTGCGAATAGCGAAGATATTTTTACGAATGGGTCAGGCAAAATTGTTGTGTCGAAGTATATACCCGTTGAACTGGCGAGGTTGGAATATCCGTCTGGGAAAAGCTCCCCTGTGAAAATTGCTTTAGTGTCAATGCTATCTTCAAGGTGTATCCAGGTCGGCTCACTAATGTTTGTCCAAAATTTAATAATCTCAGTGGTGAACTCATCAATTATCTCAATGTTCTCATTAACTCTAATTTCGTCTGATGCAAACCAGGCTGAAAATTTATATGGATCAACCTCGGCTTTTCTCATCATTTCATATGGAACGCCGAAAGCGTCATGTACGCGATTAAAATAGGCGGCCTGAATGTCTTTCAAAGATACAAGTTCTTTCCACTCTTGGCGGTCTGCCATGTATGCCATCGCACTAAGGGAAGATCTTATAAAGCCATCAATTGAATCAGGATCTACCATGCCATCGGGAAGAGTCTTGATCCTTCGAAAGCTTTCTTGAAACTGCGCCTTTAGGTGCTCAGCTACGTGAAATTTTCCAGAGCTGACCATTTCTTTAAGTAGCAGATATCTCCGGTGAAGCTCCTGTCTTTCCATTTACACGCTCCTTAAAATCGTTATAAGTGGCAATATGCCCTCATGAGCATATCCTCTGCATGTGCTTCTTACCCCAGCAAATTTACTAAAACACGCAAATTGCTCCCCAAGAATGCGGTGTATTTAGGCTCATCAATTTGCCCGCGGTGCGCGGTGGGACCCCATTTCGTCTTACGGTTTAATAAACCCTTTTTCCGCAACACGGCCTATAGCCGGTGGCGCTCGGCATTCTTTACTTAGTCCATTGACTGGACTAGACTAGCTAAGTTAACCAACCCTTGGGAGCTAGCGAAATGCAAACCCACAACATCCATGCAGCGAAAACACACTTCTCGCAGCTTGTTGATGCGGCAGCGGGCGGTGAGACCATCATCATCGCCAAGGCAGGCGTGCCAGTCGCCAAGCTGGTTCCTATTACAGCCCCCAAGCGTCGAGGGATGCTGGCGGGTGTGACATTCAACTCCGAGGCTTCGGACGCTCTGGATGCTGAAATAGCGGATCTGTTCGAGGGCAAGGCATGAGGTTATTGCTCGACACTCATATTCTGATCTGGGCAGCGATCGGCGACGACAAACTGTCCAAGGCCGCGGCCCAGCTTATCGACGATGAGGCCAACACTCTGTATTTCAGCGCAGCCAGCATCTGGGAGCTGACCATCAAAGGCGCCGAGCGCACAGGCGTTATTCCTGCTGTGCTACGCAAAGTGCTGTTAGATGCGGGCTACCTTGAATTGCCAATCACTTCTGATCATGGGCTGACTGTAGGCAATCTGCCGAACCATCACCGAGATCCGTTTGACCGTATCATGGTGGCCCAAGCGCTTGCAGAAGGTATCAGCCTGGTGACACACGACAGCGCCATGCACGCATACCCTCACACGATCATCGTTTGATCTGTGCGTTACCGTATGACAAAGCCGCCCATTGAGGCGGTTTTTTTCGGTCTGTCACAAATATACCTGTAAATGCACCTTGTGAGGCTGCCAGTGCGAGCGCACAGCGTTTCTCGTCACAGTGCTGATGGAAGGTGGTCGCACTTTCGCGCCACCCATACAGGCTACAGGGCTCTCAGGTGAAGGTCATCGGATAGCAATGTTGACGTGCTTTGGGGTTGTGACGGGCTTCATGCCCCGGCGCGCGCCGTCGTCCCCCCACCTCGCCTGCGGGCTAAATAGGTCTTTTTTTCCGCACTTTTGCACCAGGCTGACAGCGGGCTGGGCTGTGGTCTGGCTTGAGGATGTTGTGGTGTGAAAAGCCTGCGAATCCCTGCACGGAGAGTGCTTTTATGGCAAAGGTCTTTTGGAGCGGCTGTGAGGGGGTATTCAAGACTTTTTGGCACGAACTCTCAGGGACGTCGACGGAAACAGGTAATTCGTTAAGCCACTGCCTCTATACGGTATTGGAGGCCCCGTGTTTGTTGGCTTTGGCGTATTACACAGAGAAGTTATTTTGAGTGATATGTAAGGTAATTTAATCGTAAGTAGTTGATTTATAAGGCCTTGATCTAATAGAAAATTACTTAATGAAAGAGTAATTAGATTACTTATAGGTTACTCAGATATTACCTGCATCGTATCGGCTGTAGCCCTTTAAATCCGGGCGTTCCAGACGTTTTACCCAGGCACTTACCATTCTTACCTTTTTCCGATGGCGCTCCCCAAAAAACACACATGGCCTATCAGGCGGCTGATTCACAGGTTGGCGCACAAACTCATGGGAACGCTTTTGCGCACACCGCTCCTTTACAGTCCCTATAAACCGGTGGCCTTGTTGAAAAAGTTGAGGCTGCTGGTATCGAATCTCTCGTTCAACGTCCCGATAGCTTCAGGGTGCATGGGATGGGATAGATGTATTGGATCGATATTGTTTGCTGCACTGGATGTGCCGTGAGCGACGAGAAGGCTCAGACTGTGGATTTAAGGGGAGGGAAGTGAAAGTTGGCTGGTACGAAAATGGTACAGAGAAAAATTAAGTAGGTCGTAAACCCTTATTTTAAAGGGGCTAGAGGCTCAGTCCGTATCATCCATCATAGGGGCAACAGAAAACCTCCTAGATACCGAATCTAGTGGGTGGGCTAGGTTTTCTGCGGGTTTGGTGTGCATTCGGGTAACTCTCGTTCACTACTGTTTACCGCTGTTTTTGCTTGTTTTTGAATGCTCGTTGCTACAATGTAGCAAATACGAATATTCGTGTAGCAAAATCATGGGCACTATCACCGTTCGCAAGCGCAGAGATGGATCGACGGGTTACACCGCGCAGATCCGCATCATGCAAAAGGGTGTGACAGTTTATCAGGAAAGCCAGACGTTCGACCGCAAGGCGACCGCGCAGGCCTGGATCAAACGTGTCGAAACTGAAATGTCAGTTCCTGGAGCAATCGAGAAGGCCAATCGATCAGGTGTGACGGTCAAGGAGATGATCGACCGCTACCTTTTGGAGTACGAAAAGCTGAGGCCGCTAGGGAAGACCAAGCGCGCCACACTCAAGGCTATCGGTGAAACCTGGTTAGGCAAGCTTGAGGATAGAGAGATCACCAGCCAGAAGCTGGTGGAGTACGCTGATAGACGAATGACGGACGATGGCATACAGGCGCAGACCGTGGGCAATGACTTGGCTCACTTGGGGGCCGTGCTTTCTGTAGCGCGGCCAGCGTGGGGCTATGACATCGATCCAATGGCCATGCCCGATGCGCGCAAGGTATTGCGCAAGATGGGCGCGGTGACACGCAGCAAGGAAAGGAACCGTCGCCCAACACTTGAAGAGCTGGATAAGCTGTTTCAATACTTCGGGGAGATGCGAGACCGGCGCAAGCAGGAAATAGACATGGTCCGGGTGACTGCCTTTGCACTGTTCTCTACGCGTCGACAGGAAGAAATCACGCGCATCAAATGGAATGCCTTAGATGAACAGCGCCAGATGGTTCTGATCACTGATATGAAGAATCCGGGTCAGAAGTACGGCAATGACGTTTGGTGCCATGTCCCTGATGAAGCGTGGCGGATCATGATGTCTATGCCAAAGGTTGCAGAGGATGTTTTCCCGTACAACTCTCGCTCTATCTCGGCATCCTTTACCCGTGCCTGCCACTTTCTTGAGATCGATGACCTGCACTTTCATGACCTTCGCCACGATGGTGTCAGCCGCCTATTTGAAATGGGCTGGGATATCCCGAAAGTTGCCTCTGTGTCTGGCCACCGGGACTGGAATTCAATGCGCAGATATACGCACTTGAAAGGGAATGGCGATCCTTACGAAAACTGGTCTTGGCTGGAGACGATAGTAACGGGCCCCCTCATTGAGGCCCGGAAGCGAATCAAGAAGCGCGGCGTAGACTAGAGTTGCGCATCAGCTTGTCATGCTCCGTACGTGCACGTGCATGCTGGGTATCCAGATAGGCAGCCAGGTCGGCAAGGTGAACCCCGCGTGCTGACTTTTGGCTGCGTTCGATGGCTACAAGTGGCAGGTCAATCTGGCCTGCTGCGACTTTCATCTTCATCTTTTCGGGTGTCAGATGGCTAAAGTAGTCAGCGCACACTCGCTCAAGAGGAATGATTGCCTGGCCGCCATACTGCGCAAGTAGCAGAAATTGAGTATTCATAGTTCCACCGCCTGAACGTCGGCTGCTGATAGAGATTCAATTGATATTGTTTGGTGCCCATACCCCACCACAAGCTGCGCGGGCGGGCGGTTTTGAGCGTTTAGCGTTGCATCAACACGCGCTGCCCGGCGCAGCTTTACGTGGGGTATAAGCACTCCCGCAGTGGCGCGAAGGGCTTTAATAACGCCTATTGCTGCGCAACAGAGACTGTTTTTTACAGGCGTGTCGCTCCTGCTTTCGATGCAGAGCAAAGCGGGCGCGGTTGGGGTGTTTGTCTGTGAGGGCTTCATCCCGCTTTCCTCCGGGTGCTGGCACCGTATTGATGCTTGCGGCCATCGGCCAGGCCGGTTTTGTAGCCGGTCCAGTACAAAAAGGCCGCGTTGAAGGCCAGAAAGATCAGCGCGTAGATCTGTGTCGAAGTCATGTGGTGTGCTCCTGGTGCTTGGCTGGTGGTGGCAGCGTTGGATCAGTTGTTCGGTTCCGCCGCATCGGTGTGCGCTTTGCCCATCTCTTCGTCCGCCTTGTACGCACGTATGTCGATCAGGGCGGCCACGTGTTTGATGTGGGCAAACTTGGTGGCCTTGCGGCTGCTGTCGAGTGTTGTGATCGGCAGTTGAATCCGGCCGCTGATGATTTCCGCGATGAATGACTGTTCGTTCAGGTAGCGAAAGTACTGTTCGCGCAGCTTGTCTAGGGGGATCAGCACGTCACCAAAGTTGCGATACAGCAGCTCAACGGTGGCCGCGTCCGGTGCTGGCACTAGCCGCAGCGGGCTTTGATTGGCATTACTCATGGGTGGGCACGCTCGTTTTGGGTGGGCGACGGGTCGGGTGGTGCCAGGCGTTCAGGCAGTGGCGCTTGGTCAGCTCGCGCAAATGTTCCGGCACCTCAAGGAGCGCAGCATTGCGCTCCTCGCGTGTCGGCATGGCCACGATCTGCCGAGCGTATTCCCTAGGCCACGTCACGGTGATCAGCCGGAATTGCTGGAAGAACCAGGCCTAACTGCTCGGCCAGCCAAGCGATACCGGGCTGACGTACCCGGGTTGATTGGCTGTACTGCATACCGAGTTCAGCGTGGAACCAGTTGCTGTCCTTGACCCGTAAAAACTCGCGATCCCGAACCGGGAAGGCGGGCAAGTTACGGTCGTTGAGCAAGCCTTTATCGCGCATCAATTTGATCAGCTTGGGTCGCGTTGTTCCCGGGTGCGCGGCCGCTTTGGCGAGGGTGCGTTCCATACCCCCTCCTAAGCGGCGAGCGCGGCAGGAACCACCGACGCAGCTAAGTGGGTGAGGGACTGCATCAGCCGATCAACGCAGTGTTGCTCGTCGCCATAGGCCGTAAAACACTGGGTGCGCGGGCATGTGTCGCCGGCGACGATGATCGCCGTGATGCCCTTACGGCTAAGGGTGCGGTGCACAGCCACTCGTACGTCTTCATCGAAACCGATATCGAGCAGCAACGAGCCGCCGTTGCGCACCAATTGGCGCAACTGCTCGTGTTGCATGCCATCCAGTAACTGGCCGCGCTCGACAGACTCAGTGCGCTCGCGGCGTGTCGCCGGTTCGGCTGTGTCCATGCAGCCGTTGGCGATGCATTCAATGAAGTCCGCCAGCACTCGGCACGTGTCCTGATCGGTGTCGTGCACCGTCAGGCTGTGTTTTTCGGTGCCGGTGATGATGGTAAAGAGCGTACCGGTCGGTGCGCGTTCAACCTGGAGAGCGAAACTCCACGCCTGGTTGATGTTTTTCAAGCGGCAGGTGTGGTTAAACGTGCCGTTCAAATTGACTTGGGCAGCCAGCATGCGAAGGGTGTTGTCCGGGAGAGAAAGGCGATTCATGCCGCACGCCCTCCGTTGTTCGGATCGAACGGGGCAGGGCGGTTGCTGTGCGGAACTAGACGGGGTTTGTGGTTGTGGAGGACGACCAAGCAGCCGGTGGTGGTTTGCAGCTGCTCGATCAGTCGACGGTTACTGGCGCACGTTGGGTGTACGTGCAGGGTTGCTGTGGTGTGCATGGTGTTGCCTCGCTCTGTGGTGGGAGAGTGAAGCCAATAATAACCCTAAAGGTTAATAAATCAAGCGTCAGGTTAAAAATGGTTGTTTTTTCTCATTTTTTAGATGTTGAAATGACATCACGTATTGGATTATTGTTGCCAACAAATAGACTCACATGGAATGTAAAATTGGCCACTCTATATATAAGTAATTTCCTTGGTCTTAAGAAAGTTAATATAAGTCTTAAGAGGATTAACGTTTTTATTGGTCCTCAGGCTCAGGGTAAGAGCGTAATTTCAAAACTCATCTATTTTTTTAAAGAGCTCCCGTCATCTATTTTTGACGCATCTATGGATGGGAAGGATAAAAGGCAGTTTGATGCCTTGTGTAAAGAAAGATTTTTAAGTATTTTTCCATTGTATGTTTGGGAAAGTACACCTTTTTTGATTTTTTATGATTTTGGTTCTTATACTGTTTCAATTGAAAATTCTAAGATTAATTCTAGTAAATGTAAGTTTTCGTTTACGTACACTGATAGTATCAGCAAGGCTTTGGTGGCGGGGAGGAAAGCTGCCAGAGGTGGGGTTAATTTTGATGTGGATATGAATGTTTCATCTAGAGTGAGGGCGGTCTCAGTGACCAAGTGCAACACCCGAGGTAAGGTGCTGCATGACTACTCACTACACCCACTTGACCATCGAAGAGCGCGTAACGCTAATGATCATGCGTATGCAAGGCGCCTCGCTGCGAGC
>NZ_JAAQWY010000011.1:0-134941 GCF_012985765.1 Pseudomonas sp. WS 5071
GCCCCTGTTGCTGTCAAGCGGTTATTTTAAGATGTTTTCAAAGCTTCCTCTGTAACATCAACCACTTGCGCTTTCGATCTCTCGTCAGCGGGAGGCGAATTCTACAGCGTTACACGCTGCTGTCAACACCTCATTTCCTGCTTCGATGACTTGAAGCTGACACTTTCGAAATCGTTTAACTCTTTGAATCTAAAGGAGTTTTCCGCTTCGACTGCGCCGGAACTGGGGCGCATTATAGGCAAACAAAATGCGCCGTCCAGCACTATTTTCAAATTTATTCAGATTTCAATGTAATTCGAGCAAACGCCTTCTTGCCAGCCTGACAAACATGCGTGGAGCCCAGCACATATATATAGGAGCGATCCACGACCTCACCATCTATACGCACACCACCCGACCCCAACAAATCACGAGCAACAGCAGAGTTCTTCACCAGCCCGGCCTTATTGAGCACAGCCGCAATAGGCATATCTTCCGCCGCAACCAATTCAATCTCCGGCAAGTCATCCGGCAACTCACCGTCTTTCATGCGATTACCCGCACCACGGTGCGCATTGGCTGCAGCCTCTGCACCATGGAAACGCTCCACAATCTCTTCAGCCAGCTTGATTTTGATGTCACGTGGATTGGCACCGGCCTCAACCTCAGCCTTAAGGCCATTGATCTCATCCATGGAACGAAAGCTGAGCAGCTCAAAGTAACGCCACATCAATGCATCCGGGATAGACACCAACTTGCTATACATCACCCCCGGCGCTTCTTGGATGCCCACGTAATTACCCAAGGATTTGGACATCTTCTTGACGCCATCCAACCCCTCAAGCAAAGGCATCGTGACAATGCACTGCACCTCTTGCCCATAACCGCGCTGCAACTCACGACCCATCAGCAAATTGAATTTCTGATCGGTACCGCCCAACTCGACATCCGCTCGCAAGGCAACCGAGTCATACCCTTGTACCAAAGGGTACAAAAACTCGTGAATGGCAATCGGCTGATTCGTGGTATAGCGCTTATCAAAGTCGTCGCGCTCAAGCATGCGCGCTACGGTGTATTGGGACGTCAGACGAATAAAATCCGCAGGCCCCATCTGATCCATCCAGGTAGAGTTGAACGCCACTTCGGTTTTCGATGGATCGAGAATCTTGAAGACCTGGGTCTTGTAGGTTTCGGCGTTGTCGAGTACTTGTTCGCGCGTCAGCGGAGGACGCGTCGCACTCTTACCACTTGGATCACCAATCATCCCCGTAAAGTCACCAATCAGAAAGATGACGTGATGTCCCAATTCCTGAAACTGGCGCAGCTTATTGATCAGTACGGTGTGTCCCAAATGCAGATCGGGTGCAGTAGGGTCAAATCCAGCCTTAATACGCAGCGGTTGGCCACGCTTCAACTTCTCAACCAATTCCGACTCGACCAGTACCTCTTCGGCACCACGCTTGATTAGCGCTAGCTGCTCTTCAACCGACTTCATATCAGACCCGTAAGGCTCAAATTCAAAGGGATCCAACCATACAAGATCACCCGCTAAATACAAGTTCTGGCAGGCGTACGGGTGGCTATCTGTCAGTTAATGTGTGGTCAACTTGCTTCAAGGGCGTTTTGGTTATATTTTATACAGTTATTTCATCTTCACCGTGTCAGTCATCTTTTCCAATTCATCCTTTATCTCAAAGTCAAATTACCTATGACCAGTCAACCGCCTAAAGCGCCACCGCTTTATCCGAAGACCCACCTTCTCGCCGCAAGCGGGATCGCAGCCTTATTGAGTTTGGCGCTGCTGGTGTTTCCCTCCAGCGAAGTAGAAGCCAAACGCACGACTCTAAATCTGGAGCTGGAAACCCCTGCTGAACAACTGACACAAGATCAAGACGCCGCCGAACTCGTTCAGGCCACAAATGAAGCTACACCCGCCCCGTTTACCCAAATAGATCAGCAAGACAGTACGCCCGCTGCGACTGCAAAAGTTGAAGACAAGAAAGAGCCGAGCCACCGCGAAGTAGTTGTCGCCAAAGGTGACACGCTCTCTACGCTTTTTGAGAAGGTGGGCCTTCCCGCCTCATCAGTGCATGAGGTTTTGGCCAGCGACAAACAAGCCAAACAGTTCAGCCAGCTTAAACATGGCCAGAAACTAGAGTTTGAGATGGGCGCAGACGGCCAGCTCAACAACCTGCACAGCCGCGTCAGCGATCTTGAAACAATCACCCTGAGCAAGACAGCAAAAGGGTATTCGTTTCGCCGTGTTACTGCGCAGCCGACAGTGCGCACAGCTTACGTTCACGGCGTAATCAGCAGCTCGCTTTCTACTTCCGGTCAGCGTGCCGGCCTGCCCCACAGCATGACGATGGATATGGCCAAAGTATTCGGTTATGACATCGACTTTGCCCAAGACATTCGTCCAGGTGACCAGTTTGAGGTTATCTACGAGCAAAAAGTGGTCAACGGGAAAACAGTGGGTACTGGCAACATCTTGTCTGCACGTTTCACCAACCGCGGCAAGACCTATACAGCCGTTCGTTACACCAACAAGCAGGGCATCAGCAATTACTACACGGCTGATGGCAATAGCATGCGCAAGGCATTCATCCGCACACCGGTAGATTTTGCCCGCATCAGCTCACGCTTTTCTTCCGGGCGCAAACACCCGATCCTGAACAAAATTCGTGCTCACAAAGGCGTGGATTATGCTGCTCCACGCGGCACTCCCATCAAGGCCGCTGGCGATGGCAAAGTGTTACTTGCAGGCCGGCGCGGTGGTTACGGCAACACCGTGATCATTCAGCACGGCAACACATATCGCACGCTCTATGGGCACATGCAGGGGTTTGCCAAAGGCGTCAAAACTGGCGGCTCCGTCAAGCAGGGGCAAGTGATTGGCTACATTGGCACCACCGGCCTGTCGACAGGTCCGCACTTGCACTATGAGTTTCAGGTCAACGGCGTCCACGTTGACCCGCTTGGGCAAAAGCTGCCAATGGCTGACCCGATTGCCAAAAATGAACGCGCCCGGTTCATGCAACAGAGCCAACCGTTAATGGCCCGCATGAATCAGGAAAAAGCCACAATGCTTGCTTCGAGCAAGCGCTAAGCCATGGCGCTCTACATAGGGGTAATGTCCGGCACAAGCCTTGATGGCATGGACATCGCCTTGATTGAGTTAGGGGCGAGCATCAAGCTTCTCGCCTCTCACTACACCCCCATGCCTTCGTCATTACGCGCCGAATTACTCGGCCTTTGCACCAGCGGCCCTGACGAAGTTGCACGCTGCGCCATTGCTGAAAATCATTGGGTTGAGCTTGCAGCGCAAGGGGTGCACGCACTTCTCGCACAACAGCAGCTCTCTCCAAAAGACATCCGGGCGATAGGTAGCCATGGCCAGACCATCCGGCACGAACCCGCCCTGGGTTTTACGGTACAAATCGGTAACCCAGCGTTATTGGCCGAGCTAACAGGTATTTGCGTGGTCGGTGATTTCCGTCGGCGGGATGTAGCAGCTGGCGGCCAGGGTGCGCCGCTTGTGCCTGCATTTCACGAAGCCCTGTTCAATAACGAGGGTAGCTATCGAGCCGTATTAAACGTAGGCGGGTTCAGCAACCTAAGCTTGATAACACCTACCGAGCCTGTAGCTGGTTTCGACTGCGGCCCGGGAAATGTCTTGCTGGATGCCTGGATACAAGATACACGCGGCGACCTCTATGACCGCAGCGGCCAGTGGGCGGCCAGCGGCACTGTGGAGCCCATCCTTCTCAAGAGCTTGTTAAGCGATCCATTCTTCAAGACACAGGGTCCGAAAAGCACCGGGCGTGAGGTCTTTAACCTGAATTGGCTGAAGCATCACCTCGTCAGCTTGCCAGCATTCCCCGCTGAAGACATTCAAGCAACCCTGCTCGAACTCACAGCGCTTACGATCGTGAACTCACTGCAAATAGCCCAACCGCGCACCGACGAGCTTCTGGTATGCGGTGGTGGTGCGCACAACACCGCGTTGATGACACGGCTGGCTTCGCTTCTTCCACATACCAAGGTCAATAGCACCCTGATCAAAGGGGTGGATCCCGATTGGGTAGAGGCCATGGCATTTGCATGGCTGGCCCATTGCTGTCTGGAGGGTATTCCCACCAACCGCCCCAGCGTGACGGGTGCACGCGGCATGCGTATCCTCGGCGCTATCTATCCCGCCTGAACACCCACTCCATAAAAGGCAGACAGCAAAACGCCGCGTATCGACGCGGCGTTTAGCGTGCTTCTACTACCCGATCAAATCGAGAATGACGAGCCACAACCACAGGTCGTAGTGGCATTCGGGTTCTTGATCACAAAACGCGAACCTTCCAGACCTTCCTGATAGTCCACCTCAGCACCCGCCAGGTACTGGAAGCTCATTGGGTCAACCACTAGGCTCACACCCTCGCGCTCGACGATAGTGTCATCGTCTGCAACGTCCTCATCAAACGTGAAACCGTACTGAAAACCTGAACAACCGCCGCCCGTCACAAACACGCGCAGCTTCAAACGATCATTACCCTCTTCATCGACCAGGCTCTTCACCTTGTGCGCAGCACCTTCGGTGAATTGCAAAGCCATGGGGGTGAAGGATTCGACGCTCATGCTGACTATCTCCCGGCGCTATGCCGCCATAATGCGTGATGACGCGCATTATCCGCTTCTCCTAGAAAAGCGGTCAACTATTCATAAGTAGCAGCGGCAAGCTGGGCACTTACCGCTTGAGCATATCTGCTGGTGTTAAGGCAGCATTCCGGCGTGGGACAGGCCCAAACGCTCATCCAGACCAAACAGGATATTCATGTTCTGTACAGCCTGACCCGACGCGCCCTTGACCAAATTGTCGATGACGGACAACACCACCAC
This sequence comes from Pseudomonas sp. WS 5071, assembly GCF_012985765.1. Taxonomy (NCBI): domain Bacteria; kingdom Pseudomonadati; phylum Pseudomonadota; class Gammaproteobacteria; order Pseudomonadales; family Pseudomonadaceae; genus Pseudomonas; species Pseudomonas sp. WS 5071. The sequence goes on from NZ_JAAQWY010000011.1 coordinate 4,870, forward strand.
CAGATCACCATCTTGCGGGCGGTGAATAGCGATTCGGCACACATTGGCGCCTCGCACACTGCGAGTTTCAGGGTGGCTGCCAGCGGGCATCACATCCACAAAAGGCTCATTGGCATAACGCTTTTCAAACAACGCCTGCAGATCCACAGAGCGATCGGTAACGGTCGCGTACAACGTGGAATGGATCCCGCGAATCATCGGCGTCAAATGTGGGACGAATGTCAGCCCGACATCTTTACCGGCCGCCCGACGTAACCCCTGACGAATTTCAGGCAGGTGACGATGCCCTTTTACGGCATAAGCCTTCATGCTTTCAGACGTTTCTGCGTATAGAGAACCTACGCTAGCACCGCGACCAGCCCCGCTCACGCCCGACTTGCAGTCGGCAATCAAAACCGATGTATCGGCAAGGCCAGCTTCCAGCAAAGGCAAAAAACCCAGCTGGGTCGCCGTTGGATAACAACCCGGCACAGCAATCAGCCGTGCTTGCCTGATTTGCTCACGATTCACCTCCGGCAAACCATAAACAGCTTCCTTGAGCAGCTCAGGCGCGCCATGCGGCTGGCCGTACCATTTAGCCCACTCATCAGCATCTTGCAGACGGAAATCGGCCGACAGGTCGATAACCTTGGTACCTGCTGCAAGCAATTCACCCGCCAAGGCATGAGCCACACCATGCGGCGTCGCGAAAAAAACCACGTCACATGCCGCCAGCGTCAGAGTATCCGGCACGCTAAAGGCAAGGCCGTCGTAATGACCGCGCAGGTTGGGATACATATCGGCAACCGGCAGGCCCGCTTCGGATCGAGAAGTGATCACCACCACTTCAGCCTGCGGATGCTGTGCCAGCAAACGCAGCAATTCGACCCCGGTGTAACCCGTGCCGCCGACAATACCGACCTTGACCATAACCTGCCCCTCAACGAACCCACTGGAAAGCCATCGATAATAGGGACAGCGCGTCCCTGCGACAACCGCCAAGGTGACTCACAGACGCTCTACTACTACTATTTGATCTACCGTGAACCTGGGAATAACTAAAAATGCTTTATCTATGGCTTAAAGCCTTCCACATCATCAGCATCGTCTGTTGGTTTGCTGGCCTGTTTTACCTGCCTCGCCTGTTTGTTTACCACGCACAAAGTGAAGATTCCGTCAGCAAAGAGCGATTCAGCGTAATGGAGCGCAAGCTATATCGCGGCATCATGGGACCCGCGATGATCGCCACAATCATTTTTGGCGGCTGGTTGATCAGCCTTAACCCTGGCGGCTACTTCAGCCAGGGCTGGATGCATGCCAAATTGACATTGGTGGTGCTGCTAATCGGCTATCACCATATGTGTGGCGCACAGGTGAAGCGCTTCGCCCGTGGAGAAAATACCCGCAGCCATGTGTACTTCCGCTGGTTCAACGAAGTACCTGTCCTGTTTCTGATCGCTATCGTCATTCTTGTGGTGGTCAAACCGTTCTAACTCATCTCATCTTTCAACGAGGTTATCCGATGTCACTGCCTGCCCTGCTTGAACAACGCTTACGCCTGCCGGTGGTGGCCGCGCCGATGTTTCTGATTTCCAACCCGCAACTGGTACTTGCCTGTTGCCGTAATGGCGTAGTCGGCAGTTTTCCGGCACTGAACCAGCGCGACAGCCTGGGGTTCAAGGCCTGGCTGGAGGAAATCGAAGCAGGCCTTACGCTGCTGGATAACCCGGCGCCCTACGCTGTGAACCTGATCGTGCACAACAGCAACCCGCGGCTTGAAGCAGACCTTGCCATTTGCGTCGAGCACAAAGTGCCCATCGTGATCACCAGCCTGGGCGCCGTCAAAGAGGTGGTCGACGCCGTTCACAGCTATGGCGGCGTGGTCTTCCATGATGTCACCACCCGCCGTCACGCCGAAAAGGCCGCGCAAGCAGGTGTAGATGGCTTGATTGCCGTCGCTGCTGGCGCAGGTGGGCATGCGGGCACTTGGAGCCCTTTCGCCCTGGCAGCAGAAATACGCCAGTTCTTCGACAAAACGCTCCTTCTCGCAGGCTGCCTGAACCATGGCCACGAGATATTGGCAGCTCAAACAATCGGCGCCGATTTGGCTTACATGGGCACGCGCTTTATCGGAACCTGCGAAAGCCATGCTCCTGAGGCTTATAAAGAGATGCTGCTCGCATCCCACGCGGCCGATATCATCCACACCCCGGCCGTGTCAGGCGTACCTGCCAGCTTTATGCGGCAAAGTCTTGAAAACGCCGGCTATGACTTGGCGGCGCTGCAAAGCAAAACGGAGTCAGGAAACAAACTGAAACCGCTCAGTGATGAAGCCAAAGCCTGGAAAACCGTGTGGTCGGCAGGTCAGGGCGTAGGCGAAATTTCCGACTTGCCTTCAACAGATGAGCTGATCGCACGCCTGGAAGAAGAATACCGCCAGGCGTTAAGCGAAACTCAACGGCTATCCGAGCATTGGCCGCACCGTTGAAACAGCGAAGCCCGCCACTCGGCGGGCTTTAATTTTTAGCTACCGGACAAGGAAGTAGTAATGCCAGAAATTAGCCTGGAAAAATCACCTCAAACGGTTTACGGCACGCTGGATCCATTGGGGTTCAACGGTCGCATTGGCCGTATGCGAATGCTGGCGTGGACACTGGTGCTCACAGCAATCGCTGGCGCCGTCCTCATCCCGTCCATGCTGATAACCCACATTTCCTACACATTGGGGATCACCTGCAGCCTGACGGTGATGCTGGCCTATTTGATTATCAGCCTGAGAATAAGCGCGCAGCGCCTGCATGACCTCAATTGGTCAGCGTGGATGCTCTTGCTGCATCTTGTGCCCGTCGCGACCCTGATTCTCTCCTTCATGCTGGTATTGATGCCGGGTACAACGGGGCCGAATCAGTATGGTCCGCCACCTCCCCCTAACAGCACTGCAGTCAAAGTCCTGGCCTGGGTTTCGATCACTTTTGCGATCCTTTCAATAATCGCGACAATCCTCGCCTTCACACTTGGCCTCGCGGCCTCGTTCATCAACGCAGCCAGCACCAACAGCCTGTAGACTGCGCTTTTTAATAAACGCGCTAACGCCAGGGACATCATTGTCACCGGACTGAACCGTTGCGATGGAGAACAGCATGACCCGTTACGCTTTGATCACTGGCGCCTCAAGCGGCATTGGCCTGGCCCTGGCAGAAGCCCTAGCCCGTCGCGGGCGCAGTTTGATCCTGGTTGCCCGCCAACGGGATGCACTGGAGGCCATCGCCCTCGAATTCACTCAGCGCTTTGGCGTAGAAGTGCTGATCCGCGCCTGCGATTTGGGTGAGCCACTGAGGTTGTCGGGCTTCCTGCTGGAGCTGGAAGAAGGTGACAGACAGATTGATTTGCTGATCAATTGCGCGGGGATCGGCACCTGCGGTCCTTTCCTGGCGCACGACTGGAGCGCTGAGCAAGACTTGATCGAACTCAATGTGCTTGCACTTACTCGGCTGTGCCACGCCATCGGCAATATGATGGCGGTACAGGGCGGCGGGCAGATCCTGAACGTTTCATCGATCGCGGCGTATCAGCCGGGTCCTTGGTTGAGCACCTACTTCGCGAGTAAAGCGTATGTACTGCACTTTTCGGAGGGTTTGCGCGAAGAGGTCAAGAAAACCGGGATCAAGGTGTCAGTGCTCTGCCCCGGCATCACCCGCACCGGTTTTTTTGAGGCAGCGAACATGAACGCCGAACCCCTCAAACACAATCGTCATGCACTGAGCCCCGAAGAAGTCGCGCTCTATACCGTACGCGCACTTGAAAAGAACAAGGCCATCATCATGCCGGGCTGGCGAAATCGCTGGCTGACCCGTGTGCCTCGCGTACTGTCGCGCTGGATGACACGCAAAATCGCCGCCTCGGTTAACAAGTCGTACTGTCCTCGTTAAGGTAGCTGGCCGCCCAACGATCCCCTGAGTACACTCAGAACAGACTTCACTTACGGAGATACAGCTTTGGATACTCTGTTCACCAAGATCATCAACCGTGAAATACCCGCGAAGATCATCTACGAAGATGATCAGGTACTGGCCTTTCACGACATTGCGCCACAAGCGCCTGTGCATTTTCTGGTCATTCCGAAAAAACCAATTCGCACCCTCAACGACCTGACCGAAGAAGACAAAGCACTGGCCGGTCATATTTTGTTCACCGCCCAGCGTCTGGCCGTGGAACAAGGCTGCGAGAAGGGTTTTCGCGTTGTCATGAACTGCAATGAAGATGGCGGCCAAACGGTTTACCACATCCATATGCATGTGCTGGGTCAGCGCCAAATGAACTGGCCTCCGGGCTGATTCAGCGACAATCATGCGCGGGAACGCCAAACGCTCCCGCGCTTGCCCATGATCCAACGCAAACCCTGCCTGCCCGATTGGGGTAAACTGGCCGCCGTGATTTTTTCCGGAGGTAAGCATGACTACCCAACGTCACTACTCGCCGATTGACCGTCTTCTGTTACAAGCTGATACCGCAATGCGCACCTTGCTGCCTTTCAGTGGCCAGCCGTATCGCCCCTCGCCTGCCATCGTCAAACCTGAAAACCCTCTGGGGGAACAGGCCACGCGTCATGTGGCGGGCCTCATGCGGATTAACCATACCGGCGAAGTCTGCGCCCAGGCCTTGTATCAGGGCCAGGCCCTGACCGCCAAACTGCCGCATGTGCGCGAAGCCATGGAACATGCCGCTGAAGAAGAAATCGATCACCTGGCCTGGTGCGAACAACGTATTCGCCAACTGGGAAGCCATCCGAGCGTGCTAAACCCGCTGTTTTACGGCATGTCTTTCGGAATTGGCGCGGTGGCGGGTCTGATCAGCGACAAGGTCAGCCTGGGTTTCGTCGCCGCAACCGAAGATCAAGTGTGCAAGCACTTGAACGAACACTTGGCGCAACTGCCGCCCGAGGATGAAAAGTCGCGGGCCATTCTTGAACAAATGCGCATCGACGAAGAACACCATGCTGAATCCGCCCTGGACGCTGGCGGTTATCGTTTCCCGGCACCCGTGAAGTTTGGCATGAGCCTGATGGCAAAAGTCATGACCAAAAGCACCTACCGCATTTAATCGCCCTCGCGCAACGTACGCACAAAAAAGGCGGCTTACCTCACGGTAGCCGCCTTTTTTTGATGCTCGCTGCTTACGACATGTTGCGCGCGTAAAAGATTTCGAGCATTTCGTGCTTCACACGCTCAGTGACCTGAGCGCGCTGCTCGGTCGAAAGGTTGCTCGTGGCATCGCCGAACAGGTAGTTATCCAGTTCGAAGTCCTTGAGCAGCATCTTGGTATGAAACAGGTTCTCTTGGTACACATTCACGTCAGTCATTTGATAACCGTCGCGCGTGTCTTCGGAGAGGTAGTTCTGGATCGAATTGATCTCATGATCGATAAAGTGCTTTTTGCCTTCCACGTCACGGGTAAAGCCGCGCACGCGATAGTCGACCGTCACGATATCCGAATCAAACTGATGGATCAGATAGTTGAGAGCTTTAAGCGGTGAAATAACGCCGCACGTCGACACGTCGATGTCCACACGGAACGTCGCGATGCCGTCCACCGGATGAATCTCCGGATAGGTATGCACCGTGATATGACTTTTGTCGAGGTGACCCAAAATGGTCTCTGGCAGCGGGCCTGGGGATTCTTCGATCTGGCTTTCGGTAGGTGTTACCGGCTGCTCGGAAATCAGAATAGTCACGCTGGCGCCTTGGGGATCGTAATCCTGACGGGCGATGTTCAGGATGTTGGCACCAATGATATCAACCACATCTGTAAGGATCTGCGTCAGGCGTTCTGCGTCGTACTCTTGATTGATGTACTCAACGTATGCCTGCTGGTCTTGCGGGGTTTCCGCATAGCAGATGTCATAGATGTTGAAGCTCAAGGTCTTTGTCAGGTTATTGAACCCGTGGAGCTTGAGTTTGCTTTTCACCGTAATAAAACTCTCTATGTCGATGCGGCTCGGCCGCGTGATCCAGCATGCCCGTCAAGTGCGTGGGACGCACCTGCGTAGGACGGTTAACACCTCTTCGCGATGGCGATTTTGGTTATCTGTTCGGACCCGCCGCCGGGATGATTCCCCGCCACGACCCTTAAAAAAGTGGCGCATTATGCAGACGTCAGCGACTGATCGCCAGAGTCTGCAATGCTTTTATGAAAATTGAATGTCCACTCAGCCCAGTTCGATTATTTCGTAGTCGTGGCTGATGGCGACCCCGGCTGCGCCCAGCATGATCGACGCCGAGCAATACTTCTCGGCAGACAGTTCGATCGCACGTTTGACCTGTGGCTCTTTCAACCCGCGGCCCTTGACCACGAAGTGCAGGTGGATCTTGGTGAACACTTTCGGGTCTTCAGTGGCGCGCTCCGCATCCAGGAACGCCTCGCAGCTTTCGACTGCCTGACGCGATTTCTTGAGAATGCTCACCACATCAAAGTTGCTGCAACCGCCAAGGCCCAGCAGCAGCATCTCCATGGGACGCACACCCAGGTTCCGGCCGCCGCTTTCTGGAGGCCCGTCCATGACGACGACGTGGCCACTGCCCGATTCGCCCAAAAACATGGCCTCGCCCGCCCATTGAATGCGTGCCTTCATCGCTCAGACTCCACTGTCTTAAAAGGGGCGCCAGCTTATCACAGCGCCTAAATTCGATGACCGACCGCCAGCGAGGGTTTGTCTTACAGCGTTCAAGGAAATTTCTGCATTAGGTAAAGAATTCGTCTGTTAAGCTGGCGCCAATTAGCTGGCGCCAAGCCGGCAAGCGCTCTATATAAAAATAGATCTGGCCCTTACCGTGCAGGCTTTACGGGACACAACCATGGTTGCCCTTACTCCCATACCCAAGATCAAAAACCTCGACAAATTTCTGACTCATTGCCAACGCAAGCGTTATCAAGCCAAAAGCAACATCATTTGTGCCGGTGAACGCTCGCAGACGCTGTTCTTCATCGTCAAAGGCTCGGTGACCATCGTGATCGAAGACGACGACGGTCGCGAGATGATCATTGCCTACCTCAATGCAGGGGACTTTATTGGCGAATTGGGGTTATTCGAGCAACCGGGCCTTGAGCAGGCGCGCAGTGCCTGGGTCCGGGCCAAGACGGAATGCGAAGTAGCAGAAATCACTTACGCCAAATTCAGGGAATACGCGCATCAGGAACCTGAAATTCTGTACGCCCTCAGTGGCCAAATAGCTCAACGACTGCGTAATACCACGCGCAAGGTCGGTGATCTGGCGTTTTTTGATGTTACGGGGCGCGTTGCACGCTGCCTGCTTGAATTGTGCAAGCAACCTGACGCAATGACTCATCCTGATGGCATGCAAATCAAAGTCACGCGCCAGGAAATCGGCAGGATTGTCGGTTGTTCGCGGGAGATGGTCGGGCGTGTGCTCAAGGACCTGGAAGAGCAAAACCTGGTCAGCGTCAAAGGCAAGACCATGGTCGTGTTCGGTACGCGTTAAGGCGTGAGCAAGGGCAACAGAATGCCTTGATAGCGGGCCTGTAACTGTTCGAAAAAATCAGGTGCCGCAAAAACCTCATGCAAGGCGATGTGGCTGTCCGCACGGCAACGCTGTTCCAGTAAACACAGCTCATTGAAGCGATTGACCGATGCCACCATCGATTCACGCTCGTCATCCAGCAACAATGCGCCATGAACTAGCCCGACCGGGCGCTGCCCGCCCTGACTTTGACGCCAGCGCTGAGCGGTGCCCACCAGCTTGCGTCCGTTCAGGTTGACGTTGAAACGGCCATCGCAGAAAGCCCCTTCAATTTCTCCCAAGGACGCAATGCCGCCCAATTCGGTCAAAAGATCGCAGATCGGTTGGCACAAACGGCGATAAGCCGTTTCGATTCGTCCCTGATCACCCTCGCTGCGTGGCGGAGCGTAAACCAGGGCGATGTTGACCGTAGACGCCGACTGCGGAACCGGCTCACCGCCCGTCTCACGCAGCAGGATCGGCCAGCCGCTGGCAGCCAGTTCAACACTCGCACTCTCGAAGCCGGGCAGTCGAGCCAAACGCTTGGGCATGACCAGCGCCCGATCGGTAGGCTGCCAAAACAGCACCCCGGCCTCACGCTCACCCGCGCAAACCGACGCCAATAAATCCTGTTCGGCTTTGAGGCCGGCTTCGACAGAAAGACGCTGAGTGCTGGTCATGTAAGTCCTTGGAAAACAGAGACCGGGTTTAATCCGCTGTCGAACTCGATAGTGGCGTACTGCGCTCCGGGAAGAACAACCGTTGCAGTTCAGCGCCCGGATTTTCAGCGCGCATGAACGCTTCACCGACCAGGAACGAATACACCTCGCTGATTTCCATCAGCTCGACATCGGCACGGTTCAGAATTCCGCTCTCGGTAATCACCAGTCGATCACGCGGCACACGCGGCAGCAGGTCCAGCGTGGTTTCCAGGCTTACGTCGAACGTATGCAAGTTGCGGTTGTTGATGCCGATCAACGGTGTATCGAGGGTTTTCAACGCACGTTCCAGCTCATCGCCATCATGCACCTCAACCAGCACATCAAGCCCGACACTTTTGGCAACACTGGCCAGCTCGGCCATTTTGACGTCATCCAGCGCGGATACGATCAACAACACGCAGTCCGCACCCAACGCGCGGGCTTCAACGATCTGATAAGGATCGATCATGAAATCCTTGCGAATGACCGGCAGCTTGCACGCGGCACGCGCCTGCTGCAGGTATGCATCGGCACCTTGAAAGTAATCGATGTCGGTCAGCACTGACAGGCAGGTGGCGCCGCCTTTTTCATAACTTTGCGCAATCTCGGCAGGCACGAAGTGTTCGCGAATGACACCTTTGCTCGGGGATGCCTTTTTGATTTCGGCAATCACGGCCGGTTGTTTCAGCTTGGCTTGCGCCAGCAAAGCGTTGGCAAAGCCCCGGACTGGATCGGCCTGAGCGGCCTGACGTTCAAGCTCAGCCAGACTGATGCGCGTGCTGCGTTCGGCCACTTCCTGAACCTTACGCGCCAGAATTTTTTCCAGAACGGTTGGCACACTCATGCTTCATTCTCCTGCTTGAAAATCGCGGTAAACGCGCCCAGTTCTTCCAGCTTCTCCCGGGCCAGCCCGGTGTGCAGCGCATCGTGCGCCAGCGCCACACCCTCTTTCAGAGTGTAGGCAAGATCGGCTGCGTATAACGCAGCACCGGCATTGAGCACGATCATCTCAGCGGCCTTTTGCCCGGCCTCGGTTTTACGACGCCCCAACGCATCGCGAATCAGCTCCAGCGATTGTTCAGGGCTGTCGACCACCAGACCAAACAGGCTTTGACTCTTGATGCCCAGATCTTCGGGCTGAACCCAATACTCAGTGATCTCGCCTTTGCGCAACTCAGCGACATACGTAGGCGCGGCAAGACTGAACTCGTCCAGCCCGTCCTGCGAATGAACCACCAGCACATGTTTGCTGCCCAGACGCTGCAACACTTCAGCCAATGGACGGCACAACGCCTGATTGAACACGCCGACCACCTGATGCAACACGCCCGCCGGATTCGTAAGCGGGCCGAGCATGTTGAACAAGGTGCGCAGGCCCAAATCGCGACGCGGGATGGCCGCGTGCTTCATGGCGCCATGATGGGATTGAGCAAACATGAAACCGATGCCCACACTGTCGATGCAGCGTGCCACTTGCACCGGGGTCAGATTCAGGTAAACACCCGCGGCCTCGAGCAAATCGGCACTGCCGCTTTTGCCGGATACGGCGCGATTACCGTGTTTGGCAACGGTGCAACCGGCTGCCGCGATCACCAGCGCGGATGCTGTGGAGACGTTGAAAATATTCGCACCATCGCCGCCGGTGCCAACAATATCCACCACGCCCTCGAGCGTATTGAGTTCAACTTTGTCCGCCAGCTCGCGCATAACAGTAACGGCACCGACGATTTCATCAATGCTTTCACTCTTCATGCGCATGCCCATCATGAAGGCGCCGATCTGCGCCTCGGTGCATTGGCCGGTCATGATGTCGCGCATCACATCGCGCATTTCCTCGGTGCTCAGGTCGAGGTGACCGACGATACGGTTCAGGGCAGTCTTGATATCCATATGAAGTCCTTAGCGCGTGCCGCCGGTTTGTTTAAGAAAATTGGCGAACAGTTCATGACCTTGTTCGGTCAGGATCGATTCAGGGTGAAACTGCACCCCTTCGATGTTGAGGGTTTTATGGCGCAAGCCCATGATCTCGTCGACCGAACCATCGGCATGTTGCGTCCAGGCCGTCAGCTCGAGGCAGTCGGGCAATGTCTCGCGCTTGACCACCAGCGAGTGATAGCGAGTAACGGTCAACGGGTTGTTCAACCCGTGGAACACCCCCGTATCGAGGTGATAAACCGGACTGGTCTTGCCATGCATCACCTGACGCGCTCGCACCACGTCGCCGCCAAAGGCCTGGCCGATGGATTGATGCCCCAGGCACACGCCCAGAATTGGCAATTTGCCCGCAAAGTGCTGGATGGCTTCCAGCGAGATGCCTGCCTCATTCGGCGTGCACGGGCCGGGCGAGACCACAATGCGCTCGGGCTTGAGCGCTTCGATCTCGGCCACGGTCAGCTCATCGTTGCGCACCACCTTGACCTCTGCACCCAGCTCGCCGAGGTACTGCACTACGTTGTACGTAAAAGAGTCGTAATTATCGATCATCAGCAACATGGCTAAGCTCCTCAGGCGTCGGACGCGGGGGTTTGTTCGGCGAGCGCTACGGCACGAAACATCGCGCGGCGTTTATTCAGCGTCTCTTCCCACTCCAGGGCCGGTACCGAGTCAGCGACAATGCCGCCACCCGCTTGCACATGCAATTCACCGTTCTTGATCACCGCCGTACGAATGGCGATGGCCGTGTCCATATTGCCGTTCCAGGCGAAGTAACCGACCGCACCGCCATACACACCACGCTTGACAGGTTCCAGCTCGTCGATGATTTCCATCGCACGGATTTTCGGCGCACCCGACAACGTGCCTGCCGGGAGAATCGCCCGCAGCGCGTCCATCGCCGTCAGACCGCTTTTTAGCTGTCCGGTGACGTTGGAAACGATGTGCATCACGTTGGAGTAACGTTCGATCACCATTTTTTCGGAGAGTTTGACCGAGCCGATTTCAGAGACACGGCCGGTGTCATTGCGCCCCAGGTCGATCAGCATCAAGTGTTCGGCGATTTCCTTGTCATCGCTGAGCAGGTCTTGCTCCAGCGCCACATCCGCTTCTTCGGTTGCTCCCCGCGGGCGGGTGCCAGCAATCGGGCGCACGGTAATCAGGTTGTCTTCGACCCGCACCAGCACTTCAGGCGAACTGCCCACTACGTGGAAGTCACCGAAGTTGAAAAAGTACATATAAGGTGTCGGATTGAAGCAGCGCAGCGCGCGGTACAAATCAATAGGCGCGGCCTTGAAGTCGATGGACATCCGCTGCGATGGCACAACCTGCATGCAATCGCCCGCCAGGATGTAGTCCTTGATGGTGTCGACGGCTTTCTCGTAGTCGCTCTGGGTAAAGCTGGAGCGGAAAACCGGATCAGCAGCCTGTTGTGCCGTGAAGTCCAGACCGCGGCGCGGCGCAATCGGCTGGCGCAGTTGCTCAAGCAAGGCTTCAAGCCGCGCCTGACCGTCTTCGTACGCCTCAGGCTGTGCCGGATCGACCAGCACAATCGCGTGCATCTTGCCTGCCAGGTTGTCGAACACCACCACGGCATCCGACACCATCAACAGGATGTCCGGCACGCCCAGCGGATCAGGGTTCGGGCATTTGCCCAAACGTTTTTCCACATACCGCACACAGTCATAACCGAAGTAGCCCACCAGCCCGCCATTGAAACGCGGCAATCCGGCAATGGTCGGCACGTTGTAACGGGCCTTGAAGGCTTCGACAAACGCCAGCGGATCATCGGCCTCGCAGGACTCGATCTCAACACCGTCGTGGGTCACGCGCACCTGATGGTCGTGTACCCGCAATACGGTGCGGCACGGCAAACCGATGATCGAGTAACGCCCCCACTTCTCGCCGCCCTGCACCGACTCCAGCAAATAGGAGTTGGGCTCATCGGCCAATTTCAAGTAGATCGACAGCGGTGTGTCGAAGTCGGCAAGGGTTTCGCGGGCAAGCGGGATACGGTTATAGCCGGCAGCGGCCAAACGCAGGAATTCTTCACGGATCATGAGGTGCCTCGTGGTCTGAGGGTCAAACAGTCAGGTATGCAAACGTGCCGGATCTCCGGCCAGATTCAAGTCAGGCGCGCCAACGCCAACGGGCCAGGGCCTTGATAACTTTCATCCAGAGTTTGCGAGTGACCACCACGATGGAATCTCTACGAGAGGGGTGAACAGAAGAGCCCAACGGTATCTCAGCCGCCGAATCTAAGCAACCGGCTATCAGCTCCTGCAAATTGCCAATCACCATGTCAGGCGACTCTTCTTCAATCGGGCGACCGTGGTTGTAGCCGTAGTTCAGGGCCACGCAACGCACGCCAGCAGCTTTGGCTGCCAACACGTCATTGCGTGAATCACCGATAAACATCGATTGCTGCGGGGTGACCCCGGCCATTTTCATCACAAACAGCAGCGCGGCGGGATCAGGCTTTTTCTGTGGCAAGGTGTCACCGCCAATGATCCAGCGGAAAAACCGGCCCAGCTTCAACTCATCCAGCAGCGGCGCCACGAAGCGTTCGGGCTTGTTGGTAATCAGGGCCATTTCGACGCCCTGCTTTTGCAGCCACTTGAGGCTTTCACGCACGCCCGGGTAAACCTTGGTGTGCGCATGGCCACCCTCGTAGGCCTCCATGAACACTTCCAGCGCCTGCTCAGCCTCGGCATCATCGACGCCCGACGCATCCAGATTGCCTGCCAGCGCCCGGCGCACCAGCATCGGCGCCCCGTTGCCGATCCACATCTTGACGTTTTCGAGCCCGGCAGGCGGACGCCCAAGCGTCTGCAACATGGTTTCCACCGCAGCCGCGAGGTCCGGCACCGAATCAATCAGGGTGCCGTCCAGATCGAACATCACCAGTTTTGGCAGCTGCCCTTGCAGTAGCTGCTCAAAACCGCTCATGGGCGAGCCAACGCAAGCTCGGCGCGCATTTTTTGAATCACTTCTTCGTAATTCGGCGTGTTGAAAATTGCCGAGCCCGCGACAAACGTGTCGGCGCCAGCTTCTGCAATTTCACGGATGTTGCCGACGTTCACCCCCCCATCGATCTCCAGACGGATGTCGCGGCCCGACGCATCGATCAGCGCACGGGCTTCACGCAATTTGTCGAGAGTACCGGGAATGAACTTCTGGCCGCCGAAGCCGGGGTTCACGCTCATCAGCAAAACCATGTCGACCTTGTCCATCACGTACTTGAGCACGTCCAGCGGGGTGGCCGGGTTAAACACCAGGCCCGCCTTGCAACCACCTTCGCGGATCAATTGCAGGGAACGGTCGATGTGCTGCGTGGCTTCAGGGTGGAAGGTGATGTAAGTCGCGCCAGCTTCGATGAAGTCACCGATGATGCGGTCCACCGGGCTGACCATCAAATGCGCGTCGATGGGAGCCGTGATCCCGTACTTGCGCAAGGCCGCGCACACCATCGGGCCGATGGTCAGGTTGGGCACGTAATGATTGTCCATGACATCGAAGTGAACGATGTCAGCACCCGCTGCGAGAACGTTGTCCACCTCTTCGCCAAGACGGGCGAAATCGGCAGAAAGAATCGATGGGGCAATAGCGAAGGGCTGCATGACGCACCTTTTAGTGAGCTAAACACGGTGGCGCGCATTGTATACCGCCGACCGCGACCCGCACACCGCCTCGCAGACGCTACGCGACCGATCGCAGCCTTCGGCGGCGAGTGAGCCCCCAGGGAGCTTCCGGCAATATCTTGCGAACAAAGGCACAAGGCATGCTTCCACAACTCGTCTAGGTTTAAACAACGATCACCACGAGGAAGGCAACGGAATGCCGAAGTCCTACAGCAGCGGGCAACTCTTGAAAGGCCGTAACACCGAGCCCGGCCGTGTTTATTTGCTCACCACCGTTACCGAACAACGCCGCCCGATCTTCAGCGACTTTCACGTGGGACGTCTCGTGGTCAATCAACTCAAGCAGGCGCACGACGATGGCATCGTCAAGTCAATCGCATGGGTTGTGATGCCTGATCATTGCCACTGGCTTGTCGAGTTGCGTCACAAAACGCTGGGAGAAGTGATGTGCAGGGTTAAATCGCGCAGCAGCCTGACCATCAACGAAATGACCTGCGCCAGTGAGCGTGTCTGGCAAAAAGGGTTTTATGACCGCGTCCTGCACGAAGAAGAAGACCTCAAGGCCACCGCCCGCCACCTGATCAAAAACCCGATTCGCGCGCAACTGACTACACGAATCGGGGATTACCCGTTATGGGACGCCTGTTGGGTCTAGGCCTGAACCTGCGCCGTACGCATTTTCTCGCTGCGCCCGCGCAACCACTCAAGGGTCAGCAGCAGTACCACAGAGAATGCGATCAGCAACGTGGCCGCCGCCGCAATGGTAGGGCTGAGGTTTTCGCGAATGCCGCTGAACATCTGGCGTGGCAAGGTCGCTTGCTCAGGCCCGGCCAGAAACAGCGTCACCACCACTTCATCAAATGACGTGGCGAAGGCGAACAGGGCACCAGAAATGACGCCCGGCGCAATCAGCGGCAAGGTCACCCGACGGAACGCCGTCAAGGGCGACGCCCCCAGGCTGGCAGCCGCACGCACCAGGTTGTGATTAAAACCCTGCAATGTCGCAGACACGGTGATGATGACAAATGGCACACCTAACACCGCATGCACCACGATCAACGAGAAGTAACTGTTGCCCAGTCCCAGCGGTGCAAAAAACAGGTAACTGGCCACGCCGATGATGACCACTGGCACCACCATAGGCGATATCACCAGTGCCATGACCAGCGCCTTGCCCGGGAAGTCACCACGTGTGAGACCAATCGCCGCCAACGTACCGAACACCATAGCCAGCACTGTGGCAGCCGGCGCAACGATGACGCTGTTTTTCAGCGCGCGCATCCATTCGGCAGAGGCGAAGAAATCCTGATACCAGTGCAAGGAAAACCCTTGCAGCGGGTACACCAGAAAGCTCCCCGAGTTGAAGGACAACGGAATGATGACCAGCACAGGCAAGATCAGGAACAGCAGAATCAGTGCGCAAAGGATGCGCAAACTGTAGAACCAGATCCGCTCAACGGGAGACATGTACGGGCTCAGCATGGCGATCTCCTTAACTCAAACGCAGGCGGGTGGCACCCACCAGCCAGTTGTAAATCAGGTACAGCAGGACAGTCGCCAGCAGCAGCAAGCCGCCCAGTGCCGTGGCCATGCCCCAGTTGATACTGGTGTTGGTGTAGAACGCCACAAAGTAACTGACCATTTGATCGTTCGGGCTGCCGAGTAAGGCGGGGGTGATGTAGTAGCCAATTGCGATGATGAACACCAGCAAGCAACCAGCCCCCACACCGGCATAAGTTTGTGGGAAATACACACGCCAGAAGCTCGTAAATGGGTGGCATCCCAATGAGATGGCCGCACGCATATAGGTCGGAGAAATACCCTTCATCACGCTGTAAATCGGCAGGATCATAAATGGCAGCAAAATGTGCACCATTGCGATGTACACGCCGGTGCGATTGAACACCAGTTCCATCGGTTTATCGATCAGCCCCATGCTCATCAACGCGCTATTGATCAACCCGCCCGATTGCAGCAACACAATCCAGGCCGCGACCCGCACCAGCACAGACGTCCAGAACGGCAGCAGCACCAGAATCATCAACAGGTTGCTCTGGCGTGCAGGCAAGTTGGCCAGCAGATAGGCCAAAGGGTACGCCAGCACCAGACAGATGCAGGTAATGACCAGCCCCATCCAGAAGGTCCGGGCGAAAATATCCAGATAAATCGCCTGATCCGGAGTAGCGGGAGCCACTTCACCCAAGTCATCAATACGGTGATCGACAGCCGCCAGCAGATAAAACGGCGTCACACTTGAGCTGTTGCGCTTGATCGCCTGCCAATACGCCGGATCACCCCAACGCTCGTCGAGGGCTTCCAGTGCATCTTTATAAGAGTCAGGTGCAACCTTGAAAGGCAGCGCTTTGGCGGTTTTCATCAGCAAACTGCGATAACCGGCTAATTCCATGTTCAGACGTTTCGACAAATCACCCAGGACTTGATTCTTACGCGCCTCAGCCAAGTCTTCGCTAAGCGCCAGATACACCGGTTCGGCCGGTAAGCCTTTACCATCCCACCCATGCACGGCCACCACAGTGCGTGGCAGACCTTCGACCACTTCCGGGTTGCCGACACTTTTATAAAGCAGCGCTGCAATTGGCACCAAAAACACCAGCAGCAAGAAAATCACCAGAGGCGCAATCAACGCCTGTGCTTTCCAGCGATTCACGCGCTCGGCATGCGCCAGACGCTTCTTCAAGCTGGGGCTTGAGACTTCGTTCAGGGGGATGGCGATGGCCATGGCGAACTCCGCAAATCTTTAAACAAGGGCGGCGCGACCCGATCAGGCGCGCCGCGTGTCAGCGCTGCTTACTTGGCAGCCCAGGCGTTAAAACGCTGCTCCAGTTGCTCACCGTTATCAGCCCAGAAGCTGACATCGATCTGCACTTGATCTTTGATGTTCTCGGGTGCTGTCGGCATGTCCGCTTGCACCGCCTGCGGCAGCAAAGGCATCGCCTCTTTATTGGCCGGGCCATACGCGATGTTTTGCGAGTACATGCTCTGCTGCTGAGGTTGCAACGTGAACTGCATGAACTTCTTCGCCGCGTCGGCTTTGTCTTTGCTCAAGCCTTTAGGGATGGCCCAGGCGTCAAAGTCGTAAATCCCGCCATTCCAGACAATTTTCAGGTTGCTCTCTTTCTGCACCGCGGCGATACGCCCGTTGTACGCAGAGCTCATCACTACATCGCCTGAAGCCAGGTACTGCGGTGGCTGTGCACCGGCCTCCCACCACTGAATGCTGGGCTTCAGCTCGTCGAGTTTCTTGAAGGCGCGGTTCTGGCCGTCCTTGCTCGCCAACACCTTGTACACGTCCTTGGGCGCAACGCCGTCTGCCATCAAGGCAAATTCCAAGGTGTACTTGGCGCCCTTACGCAACCCGCGCTTGCCGGGGAATGTTTTGGTGTCCCAGAAATCCGCCCAACTGGTCGGCGCTGTTTTCAGCTTGTCGGCGTTGTACGCCATCACAGTCGACCACACGAAGAAACCAGCGCCGCATGACTGGATTGCACCGGAAACGTACTGATCAGGATTGCCGAACAGTGCCGGGTCCAGTTGCTCAAACATGTCTTCGTCACAGCCACGGGATAATTCCGGAGACTCAACTTCAACCAGGTCCCACGAGATGCTTTTGGTGTCGACCATGGCCTTGATCTTGGCCATTTCGCCGTTGTATTCACCGGCGATGATTTTGCCGTCGCCCTTGGCTTCCCAAGGCGCGTAGAACGCTTTGACCTGCGCGGCCTTGTTCGCCCCGCCAAACGAGACCACGGTCAGGTCGGTGGCTGCCAACGCATTGGCGGCGCACATCAGGCCCAAGCTCAAGGCCGTGAGTTTCAGTGTTTTATGCATTTTTATTCTCCACAGGGTTGGTGAAGCCGGGGCGATTAATTCGCCTCTAAGAGAGGGTCCAGCGCACGTACGTGTTCAACCTGCCAACCGAGTGGCACCACGTCACCGACTGCCAGCGTCGGGTCCAGTTCGGCAATCGGCTGTTTCACAAAAAAATCGTTCTTACCGCAGACTTCCAGACGCACCCGCACGTGGTCGCCCAGATAGATGAACTCTTCGACGCGCCCCGAGAACCGGTTCACGCAAGCCTCGCTGGCGCCGTTAAGGCTGATGCGTTCCGGTCGGATCGACAGGGTCACGGGCTCGCCGGTACGGCCGACATTCACCGCCAGCGCCTGAACCTTCTCGCCTCGGCTCAGCTCTACCACGCAGCGCTCGCCGTCCTGACTGTGCAGGCGGCCATTGAGGCGATTGTTCTCGCCAATGAAGTTGGCAACAAAGGTGTTCTTGGGTTCTTCATACAAGCAACGCGGCGGGGCGATCTGCTGGATTTCACCTTGGTGAAACACCGCCACCCGATCCGACATGGTCAGCGCTTCGCCCTGATCGTGAGTGACGTAGACCACTGTCACGCCAAGGCGCTGGTGCAGGTGCTTGATCTCCATCTGCATGTGCTCGCGCAGCTGTTTATCCAGTGCCCCCAGCGGTTCGTCCATCAACACCAGCTGCGGTTCGAACACCAGCGCACGCGCCAGCGCAACCCGCTGTTGCTGGCCGCCGGAAAGCTGTGCCGGGTAACGCTGGGCGAAGGCATCGAGCTGCACCATGCTCAGCACGCGCTTGACCCGCTCGCTGATGTCGGTGCGATTGAGGCCGCGCACCGACAACGGGAAACCCAGGTTTTCGGCCACAGTCATGTGCGGGAACAACGCATAGTTCTGAAACACCATGCCGATGTCGCGTTTGTGCGGCGGCACGTTGTTGATAGAACGGCCCCCCAGCTGGATCTCGCCCGCGGTGGGGGTTTCAAACCCTGCGAGCATCATCAAGCTGGTGGTTTTGCCCGACCCAGACGGCCCGAGCAAGG
This sequence comes from Pseudomonas sp. WS 5071, assembly GCF_012985765.1. Classification (NCBI taxonomy): domain Bacteria; kingdom Pseudomonadati; phylum Pseudomonadota; class Gammaproteobacteria; order Pseudomonadales; family Pseudomonadaceae; genus Pseudomonas; species Pseudomonas sp. WS 5071. The sequence continues at coordinate 23,513 of NZ_JAAQWY010000011.1, forward strand.
TCAGAAACTCGCCTTTGCGAATGTCCAGGTTAAGGTCTTTAACAATCAGGTTTTCGCCATCGTAGCTTTTCTGCACACCACGAAAGCTGACCAAAATGTCATTCGACCCAGCGCTTGCACCGACCTCACTCATAGCCACACCTTTTTGTTTTGGACTGCTGTAGTCCAAGACTAAAGAAGGCATCACCCCCCAGAAATCGGGGCGCAGGAGAGATTTACATCAGGAGCCTGGAAGATTGCGGGTAGGGCACGCCCTACAAGGATGTCGTGAATAGAACACTGGGTAACGGCGGACACCGCTAGCGGCTGAAACGCTGCTCAAAAACAGTCGCAAACAGGCATGCCCTGCAGCCTCGGCTAAAACGCTCGCAGCTCGTCAGCCGTTACACCAGCTTATGCTCCATTGCGTATTTCACCAGTTCCGCCAATGAGGTGACGTGAAGTTTTTGCATCAGCCGCGCTTTGTGGGTGCTGATGGTTTTGCTGCTCAGGGCCAGTTGCTGGGCGATATCATTCACGTTCACCCCTTGCGCCAGCCGTTCAAACACCGAGAACTCGCGCTCTGACAACAGCGCATGCAGCGGGCGTGAGTCAGTCAGCCCTACTTCAAAGACCATCCGGTCCGCCAGCTCGGGGTCGATGTAGCGCCCGCCCGCCGCGACTTTACGAATGGCCATCAGCAAGAGTGCGGGATCGCTGTCCTTGGTCGCGTAACCCGCCGCGCCGAATTTCAGCGCCCTCGCCGCCATCTGTGCCTCGTCGTGCATCGACAGCACCAGGATCGCGGGCGGGTTATTCAAGGCCCGGATGCGCGGGATCGCTTCCAGCCCGTTCACGCCGGGCATGGAAATGTCCAGCAGCACCACCTCGCACGGCACATGGCGCAGGGTTTCCAGCAATTGCTCGCCATTGCTTGCCTCCCCCACCACCCGCAGGTCCTTGGCCAGGCCGATCAATTGCTTGATCCCTTCCCGCACGATGGTGTGGTCTTCAGCTACCAGTACACGAATCACAGACAGCTCCTCCTCAAGGTCATTGCGGATCCGTCGTCAACGGTACCCGCACACTCAGCGTCGTGCCTTCACCCGGCACACTGTGCACCGACAGCGTGCCGCCCATCATCAATACACGTTCACGCATGCCCACCAGCCCGAAGGACGTCGGCCTGCCCGTGACAGGAATAAAGCCCTGGCCATCATCGCTAATGGTCAGGCACAACGCATGCGCTTCAACGGTCAGGGTTAACTCTACGGTTTGTGCCTGAGCATGACGCATCACGTTGGTCAGCGCCTCCTGCAAAATTCGGAATAGTCCTACTTCCTTGGCCGCACTCAGCGGTGGTAAATGCTCAGGAACCTGCACCAGACATGGAATGTGCGTACGCGCTTCGAAGCGCTGCGCCTGCCATTCGATGGCCGAACTGATGCCTGCATCCAGAATTGGCGGCCGCAGCGCAGTGGCCACATCGCGCACCAACTGGAACAACTGGGCGATGAGCTTTTTCATGCTGTTCAAGCGCTCACGCAGGCCAGGGTCCAGATCCGCATAGGCCAGCTCGCACATGGAGGTTTCAAGCTTGAGCACGGTCAACATTTGCCCCAACTCGTCGTGCACTTCTCGGGCAATGCGCGCCTTTTCTTCTTCGCGCACACTTTCAAGGTGCGCCGACAGTTCACGCAACTGCCCGCGAGAACTGTCCAGTTCCAGTTCGATACGCTTGCTTTCGCTGATGTCCCAGACGATGCCGTCCCACACCACAGTGCCATCTTGCAGGCGACGGGTAATGGCCTTGATCTCGGCCCAGCGCTGCTCGCCTTTACGCGTGACAATCCGCCCCTGCCATGACCAATCGCTGTCGCTGTCGAGCGCCTGATCCTGCACACGGTGGTAATCCGCCTTGTCGTCCGGGTGCACAAGGCTGCGCAAACCGACTTCACGTTTACGTAACGTCGCTGGCGAGAACCCGGCCAGACTTTCGCTACCTTCACTGATGTAGGGGAAGTCCAGTTCGCCCGTGAGTAACGAGCGCTCCAGACGAAACACCAGCCCTGGGACGTTGGCCGCGATCCCTTGCAGGCGAGCATCACTTTCTTGCAACGCCGCCTGCACACGACGGCGCTCGGTGATGTCATTGAGATACACCACCAAGTATTCAGCGGCCTGAAAGCGCAAAAAACTGAGCGTGACGTCGGCCGGGAAGGTGCTGCCATCCGCACGCACGCAATTTGTTTCAAACCGTTGCGCGCCCTCTTCGCCAGCCCGCGCACGCTTCCATAGCCCCAACCAGCGGTCCATGCTCAGCCCCGGTTCAAAATCACTCAAAGGCCGCTCAAGCAGGGCACCCGGCGCGCACCCGAGCATGTGCTCGGCGGCCAGATTGGCATAGCGCACGTGACTGTCCCAATTGACCCAAAGGATGCCAACCGGGCTGCGGTCAATTGAAAACTGAGTCAGCCGCAATGCCTCGGCACTCGCTGCGCGCAGGGCGATGTCTTCGCGTGCACTCAGCAGCGCCCGTTCCAGTGAGGTTTGCTGGCGACGCTGCCAGAACACAATCGCCATGCTCGCCAGCAGTAAGGTACCGATCAACAGGCTGAAGTTCTGCCAAAAACCGGGAGACGGTCCGGCGTGGGGATACTTGGGCTGCAACCAGCGCGCGTGCAACTGCTCCATGTCCCGCGCCGGAATGGCGTGCAAACCGCGCTCGACGATGCTGGCCAGCTCCGGCCAGTCGCGCCGGGTGGCCACGCGCAGCAAGAGTGGCAAACCAATATCACCTACCACTGCCAATCCTGAGAACTCGGGTTCGCTGGACAAGCGACTGAGCTGCGCTTCATCAATCACGGCGTAAGTGGCTTGCTGGCTCAGCAACAATTGCAAGGCCTGGCGCTCCAGTGGAACACCCTGCAAATTCAGCCCCGGATAGCTGGTTCGCAAGAACTCTGCCGTGGCGCCAGGCATGCGCACGGCCACGCGAGTCTTGCTGTCGAGGCGCTCCAAATCGACAGCGCCGCTGCCGTCGCGCACGCCCACAATCAGCTGCGGGACGCGCATGTAGGGGTCAGAAAATTGCCACAGCCGCAGCCCCGCCGGGGTTTGCATCAGGCCCGGCACCAGGTCGATTTCCCCGTCACGGGCGGCTTTTTCCAAGTGCGCCAGGTCCGGGTAATTGCGCCACAGCAACTCAACGTTAAGTGCCTGCGCCAACCATTTCATCAGTTCAACATTGGCCCCGGACAGCTGCTGCAAGCGCTGGTCAAAGCGCGCGTACGGGGCTTGCAGCACCAGCCCGACGCGTAATTCCCGATGCTGCGACAGCCATTGCTGTTGCTCGGCACTCAATTGCGCCGCTGGCACAGGCGCCGCGTGGCCCATCAAGGGCAGCCAAAACCAGCCGATAACCAACAGATAGCAAAAACGTGTCATCTGAACGCTCACACCCTGACAAATACTGATCAACCCTTTAGGCTGCCGGGATTACTTCTGGCCTGGAAAAACTGATGTCTTCTTACCGCCTGGCACTGCCAGCCCTGTGCCTGTCGTTGTTATTGCCCCTGGCGTTTCCTGTTCAGGCGGACGACTCGGCGCCCGTTGCTGAACCCGCCCAACCCAAGCCCGTGGAGCGCGAGCCGCTGCCCGAACGCAGCCAGGAAGACGCGGCCGCGTTGGAGCGGCAACTCCCGCCACACGAGCAGCAACAGCTCCAAGCCGGTGAAGGCAACTTTCTCGCACTGTGGAAGCCCGCCAATAACAGCGACCCCAGCGGTGCGGTGATTATTGTCCCCGGCGCTGGCGAAACCGCAGATTGGCCAATCGTTGTCGGCCCGCTGCGCAACAAGCTGCCGGACGCCCATTGGGCAAGCCTGAGCCTGAGTTTGCCGGACATGCAAAGCGAAGCCAGTCAGGCACGCACCGCTGAACCAGAGAAATTGCCTACACCGCAAGCGCCAGACAGTAGCAGCAAAGACGCCAGCACCACAGCCAAACCTATCGAACAAGCCGCCAGTGTCGGCACTGAAAACCCGGCCCCGGACCTGAAGCCGGTGGCGTCGTTGGAAGAAATGAACAAGGCGGATGCCGAGCGGATTTTCGCCCGTATCGAGGCGGCAATTGCCTTCGCGCAACAACAAAACGCGCGCAGCATCGTACTGCTGGGGCACGGCACAGGCGCGTACTGGGCAGCACGCTACATCGCCGAGAAACAACCGGCGCAAGTGGGCAAGCTGATCATGGTCGCCGCGCAAACACCGGTGCAGGCACCGGCAGACTTGAGCCTGATGACGCCTGGCCTCAAGGTCGCGCTGCTGGACGTGTTCTATAAAGACAACGCGTTACTGCGCAAGGCCGCCCTGCAACGGTTGCAAGCCAGCAAGCGGGTCAATGGCGGGGATTTCACTCAGGTGGCACTGACTGCGATGCCGGGGAACCGCGATGCTGGCCAAGAACAGTTGTATCGCCGGATTCGCGGTTGGCTCAGCCCACAGCCTGTGGATAAGTAACGGTCAAAACCCGCGCCGCTGGCGGATCAACGCGTAGGCGTGATGCAGCTCGCGGGTTTTCTCTGTCGCGTCCAGCACCTGCGCCGGGCTAGCCCCTGAACCGGCCACTTTGTCAGGGTGATGACGGCTGAGCAAACGTCGATACGCCCGTTTGATGTGCACCGGGTCGCTCTGATGAGTGACCCCGAGCAGCGTCAGCGACTCCTGATAAGTCCCGCCGCGCGTGGCCAGCGGCCTTTTCTGCGGCTCGTAATCAGCCCCCAGTGCCTGAATCTGTTGCGGGGTCCAGCCCAACCATTTACCCCATAGCCCGATCAACTCACGCTCTTGCGTGTCAACCCGCCCGTCCGCCACGATCATCCGCCAGCAAGCGCGCAACACGCCTTCTGCCGCATGGGGTTGCGCCTTGAGACGCCGCAGGTAACCGCGTAATGAGTCATTGCCGGACTTGCCCCGATTAAACGCAGCGATCGCGCGTTTCTGCGCGGGGGCGCTCATGTCGAGCAAGCGCATCTCCTGTCGCGCCTGCTCGATATGCTTATCCACCACGCGCCCGCCGCTTTTGGCCAGACGGCCGAGCAACACGAACAACAGTTCGTCATTGCGCAGCGCAGCACGACCGCCAAGGCGTTCGCGCACATGCGCCCAGCTTTGCAGGTTCAGACGCCGATCCAGCGCCTGCCCCAACAAAGCACCCAACATAGCCCCCGGAATGCTGGCAATCAAAAACCCGCCTCCGGCTCCGATCAGAGTCCCTGGCCACAGCATCTTAGTGAGCGCCCTTAATCAGGCTTTCGACCTCAGCCAAACGCTCGTGCGTGCCTACATCTACCCAATGCCCTTGCAAACGCTCTCCTGTGACATGGCCTGCGGCCATGGCTGTACGTAATAACGGAGCCAACTTGAACGCGCCGGGCTCGCACCCGCGCAACAACGCCGGGCTCAACACGGCAATACCGCTGTAGGTCAGTACCTGCGCATCGGGTTGCGCAGCCTGAACTTGCGCATCAATCAGGCTGAAATCACCCGTGGGATGATGGGGCGGGTTGTCCACCAGCACCAGATGCGCCAGACCGGCGAGAGGCCGACGCAACGCACCAAAATCGTAGTCAGTCCAGATATCACCGTTCACCACCACGAACGGGTTATCGCCCAACAAAGGCAATGCTTTAAAAATACCGCCACCGGTCTCCAGCGGCTCGCCTTCTGCGGAGTATTGAATGCTCACCCCGAAACGCGAACCGTCGCCCAGATGATCCTCGATCTGCTGACCCAGCCAGGCGTGATTGATGACAATCTCAGTAAACCCTGCCGCCGCGAGCGCACGCAGGTGGTATTCGATCAAGGGCACACCCCCCGCACGAATCAACGGCTTGGGGGTATGCAGGGTCAAAGGCCGTAGGCGCTCACCTTTGCCCGCAGCCAGAATCATCGCCTTCATGCCTGAGCCTCAACCGGTTCAGGCAGGCTGGCAAAAAGCTCACCCAATGCAGACAGCTCCGGGCGGCGGGCCAATACCGCTTCTATATAAGAGAAGAAACGCGGCACATCGGCCAGGTAGCGGGGTTTGCCATCGCGATGGCAAATGCGGGCAAAAATGCCGATCACCTTCAAGTGCCGCTGCACGCCCATCAAGTCGCTGGCACGCAGGAAATCCTGAAACACAGGCTGCACCGGGATCGCCAGGTGGCGCGCATTTTCCCAATACTGGGCCAGCCATTGCAGCACCCGCTCTTCAGGCCAACTGAGGAAGGCATCTTTGAACAGGCACGTGATGTCGTAGGTCACCGGCCCGTACACCGCATCCTGGAAATCCAGCACGCCGGGGTTGGGAATGCTCAGCATCAGGTTGCGCGGCATAAAGTCGCGGTGCACCAGCACCTTGGGCTGAGCCAGCGCGCTGTCGATCAGCAGATCGCGGACCCGCTGCCACTGCGCCTGCTGTTGCTCATCCAACTCAATCCCCAAATGACGGCGAACGTACCATTCAGGGAACAATTCGAGCTCGCGGCGCAATAAAGCCACGTCATAGCTGGGCAACGGTGCAGTCATGGGCAACTGCTGAAAAGCCAGCAATGCTTCGATGGCATCGTCGAACAGCTCATCGGCGTTGCGGTCATTAATGACGTCGAGAAAGGTTTTATTGCCCAAGTCATTGAGCAAAAGAAACCCGCGATCGAGGTCTTGAGCAAAAATTTCCGGCACATTTATCTCGCTGATACGCAGTAATTCAGCGATATCGACGAAAGGTTTGCAGTTTTCCTGGGGCGGCGGGGCGTCCATGACAATAAAACTGCGCCCCTCACCTTCCCAGCGAAAATACCGCCGAAAACTCGCATCACTGCTGGCCGCAGTCAGCGTGGCCGGGGGTACGGCGCCCCATCCGTTGTTTAAAAAAAGGGCTGACAATTGCTCATCGAGCCAAACTTTAAGGTGTTGCAGGCGTACATCTTGGTCAGGCATTACGTGGGTCTCCGACGGCCCTAGCCGTCAAGCGGGTCATGCTTTATTATCCAGCATCTTTTCCAGACCATCGAGAGGCGTGCGGCCCCCACCGCGGGCTGATGGCACGCAGGAAGCCCGGACTAATAAGATGGCATTGAAATCCCCCGCGTTTCGTAAAAAATTTCCGTTGCTGGTAACCGGCAGTTTGCTGGCCATGCAACCTCTAGCCACGCCTTTCGCTGTTGCCGAGGAGCAGTATGACTGTTCTGTGTCGGCTACGGGCGGCTGGGACTGCGCACCGAAAGCGACCACGGCTCAATTGCCGCCGCGTCCGGTTCACAGCGGCAACTCGGTGGGCGCCAGTGGCGAAACCGTCGAGCAGGTCGCTCAGACCCCATTGGTGACAGAAGCCAAAGGCCGTGGTCTGAAAGCGCGCAGTGCTGACTACAGTCACCTCGACTGGGTTCCGCGAGACAAGCTGACCCCCGCACAACTGGCCGAAACCGGCCCGTATTGCGCGGGCGCTTACGTCGAGCCGATCCGTCCGGGCATGAACGACCCGACCAGCAAAAGCGACGCGCCTACCTTTATTGGCGCCAAGGCCTCGCGCTATCAGCAAGAAGAGCAGATCGCGACGCTGGCCGGTGACGTTGTCATGCGTCAGGGCAGCATGCAGATCGAAGCCGACGAAGCCAGCCTGTATCAGGCTGAAAACCGCGGCGAGCTTAACGGCAAGGTCCGCCTGCGCGACAACGGTGCACTGATCGTGGGCGACCACGCCGACGTTCAACTCGACACCGGTGCGGCCAAGGTCGACAACGCGGAATACATCCTGCACAAGTCGCGCATCCGCGGCAGTGCGCTGTACGCCAAGCGTGGCGAAAACGCGATCATCCGCCTCAAGGATGGTACGTACACCACGTGCGAACCGAACAGCAACGCCTGGCAACTCAAGGGCAACAACATCACGTTGAACCCGGCCACCGGTTTCGGTACGGCGACCAACGTGACGTTGCGGGTCAAAGACATTCCGGTCTTCTACACCCCGTACATTTATTTCCCGATCGACGATCGCCGTCAGTCCGGTTTCCTGCCGCCGTCGTTCAGCAGCAGCACCGACACCGGCTTTATGCTCGTGACCCCGTACTACTTCAACCTGGCGCCCAACTACGACGCCACGTTGTACCCGCGCTACATGACCAAACGCGGCTTGTTGATGGAAGGCGAATTCCGCTACCTCACCGAGTCCAGCGAAGGCCAGTTCGGTGCTGCTTACCTGAACGACAAGGACGACAAGCGTAAAGAACAGACTGACTACAAAGACACCCGCTACATGCTCAACTGGCAGCACAAGGGTGGCCTGGACTCCCGCGTCCTGACCGAGGTCGACTACACCAAGATCAGCGATCCGTATTACTTCCAGGATCTGCAAAGTGAACAGATTGGGGTCGAAAGTCAGGATTATGTGAACCAGCAGGGTTCGGTGACTTACCGTGGCGACACCTTCAACGCCAAGTTGAATGCGCAGGCCTATCAACTGGCCACAGTGACGCAAATCACGCCTTACAACAAACTGCCGCAAATCACCTTCAATGGTGCGCTGCCGTATCACCCGGGTGGTGTGAATTTTAACTACAACACCGAACTGGTGCGGTTTGAGCGTGACTTGGAAAGCGGTAACTACGTTAACGAAAACGGTACTTCAGATCCTCGACTGGATACCAACGTTAAAGGTCTGGCTCGCGCCAACGGCACCCGTCTGAATCTTGCGCCAAGCATGAGCTTGCCGATGACTGCAAGCTACGGCTATGTCACGCCAACACTCAAGTACATGTACACCCAGTACGATCTGGACCTGGATTCGAAAGGTAAAAGTACCCTGTTGGCAGGAGAGCAATATAAGAGTTCTCAAACCCGCAGTGTTCCAATCGCCAGCATCGACAGCGGGTTGTACTTCGATCGCAACACTCAATGGTTCGGCACCAATTATCGCCAGACCCTTGAGCCGCGTGCGTTCTATCTATACGTACCAGAACGCGATCAGCAAGACATACCGGTTTTCGACACAGGCGAAAGCACATTCAGCTATTCCTCACTGTGGCGCGACAATCGCTTCTCCGGCAGCGACCGTGTGGGTGACGAAAACAAACTGTCGCTGGGCTTGACCAGCCGCTGGATTGAAGAAAACGGCTTTGAGCGCCAACGCATCAGCCTGGGCCAAGCGTATTACTTTAAAGATCGCAAAGTGCAAATGCCGGGTATCACGGAGAACCGCGACGACTCCACTTCCAGCGTTTCGCCGTATGCACTCGAGTACGCCTACCGTTTCAACCGCGACTGGCGCGCTACCGCTGACTACAACTGGGACCCGGAAACCCGTAGCCCACGTTCTGGCAGCGCGATGATGCACTACCAGCCGGAAGACAACCCGAACAAGGTGGTCAACATCGGTTACCGCTATCGCAACGACCAGGTGCGCTACAACCAGTACACCGGTAAGTGGGAGATCGGCGGCGGTGACTTCGGTGTGAAGGGGAAGCCTGGCTATATCAAGGACTATTACAAGATCCAGCAGCACGATTTCTCGGTTATCTGGCCGATCGTGCCACAGTGGAACGTTATCAGCCGCTGGCAGTACGACTACAACCGTAACCGCACGCTGGAAGCCTTTGGCGGCTTCGAGTACGACAACTGCTGTTGGAAACTTCGTCTGATCAACCGTTACTGGGTCGACAACGATGAGTACACCCAAGAAGCCCCGACCAACGAAAAGGGCGACCATGGTCTCTTCCTTCAAATTGTGCTGAAAGGTCTCGGTGGCGTTGTTGGCACCAAAGTAGAGAGCTTCCTCGACAAAGGCATCCAAGGTTATCGTGAACGTGAAGATCAAGCTTTCTGAGTGTTTGCGCCCGCTAGTGCTGGGCGCGTTGTTCCTGGGTACTGCGGCTCACGCCGCGGTTCAACCCCTGGATAGTGTTGTGGCCATCGTCGACAACGACGTGATCATGCAGAGCCAACTGGACCAGCGTGTTCATGAAGTTCAGCAGACCATCGCCAAGCGCAATCAGGGCGTTCCGCCCAAGAGCGTGCTGGATCAGCAAGTGCTGGAGCGCTTGATCGTTGAGAACCTGCAATTGCAGCTCGGCGAACGCATGGGTATTCGTATTACCGATGAAGAGCTGAACGATGCTGTCGCCACCATTGCCCAGCGCAATGGCATGACCGTCGACCAGTTCCGCAAGGCCCTGGCGCACGACGGTCTGTCTTATGAAGACGCCCGTGAGCAGATCCGTCGTGAAATGACGATCAGCCGTGTGCGCCAGCGTCGTGTCGCCGAGCGTATCCAGGTCACGGATCAAGAAGTGCAGAACTTCTTGAAATCCGACTTGGGCAAGATGCAGATGTCCGAAGAGTTCCAGTTGGCCAACATTCTGATTCCAACGCCTGACAGCGCGAATTCGGAAGCCATCCAGAACGCCTATAAGCAAGCGGTTGATGTATATAACCAACTGAAGAAAGGCGCTGACTTCGGCCAGATGGCCATTGCCCGCTCCGGCAGCGATACCGCACTGGAAGGCGGCGACATGGGCTGGCGTAAAGCCGCTCAACTGCCACCTCCGTTCGATCGTCTGCTCAGCGAAATGCCGGTTGGCGGGATCACTGAGCCTATCCGGACACCGGGCGGCTTCATCATCCTCAAGCTCAATGACAAGCGCGGTGGCCAGTCTGTGGTTGTGGACGAAGTGCATGTTCGCCACATCCTGATCAAGCCAAGCGAAATCCGCACTGAAGCGCAGACCGAAGCCCTGATCAACAAAATCCACGACCGCATCGAAGCGGGCGAAGATTTTGCCACCCTGGCAAAAACCTACTCGGAAGACCCCGGTTCGGCACTCAACGGTGGCGATTTGAACTGGGTAAACCCCAACTCACTGGTTCCCGAGTTCCGTGCTGCCATGCTCGATACGCCTCAAGGTGTATTGTCCAAGCCATTCCAGACTCAATACGGCTGGCATGTGCTTGAAGTACTTGGTCGCCGCGCCACTGACAGCACCTCTCAAGCTCGCGAGCAACAGGCCATGAACGCCTTGCGTAACCGCAAGTACGATGAAGAGCTGCAAAGCTGGTTGCGTCAGATCCGCGACGAAGCCTACGTAGAGATCAAACTGCCCGGCGCGACCTCGGACGAGAGCGCAAGCCAGGCGGCACAGTGAACACCCAGCGGTTTGCACTGACACCCGGCGAACCGGCAGGCATAGGTCCAGACCTGTGCCTGCTGCTCGCTTCGCAACACCAGCCCCATCCCCTGATTGCCATTACCAGCTGCGACCTGCTCTCTGAGCGGGCCGCCAGGCTGGGTGTGGCCGTCAACCTGCTGCCCGTCACGCCGGGGCAGTGGCCCAAGCAACCGGCACCCGCAGGCAGCTTGTATGTATGGGATACTCCGCTCAGCGCACCGGTTACGCCCGGTGTACTGGACAAAGCCAATGCGGCCTTTGTGCTGCACACCTTGACCCGTGCGGCTCAAGGCTGCCTGGACGGCGACTTCGCAGGCATGATTACTGCCCCTGTCCATAAGGGCGTCATCAACGAAGCCGGCATCCCGTTTTCCGGCCATACCGAATTTCTCGCCGACCTGACGCGCACCGAGCAAGTGGTAATGATGCTCGCCACCCGCGGTCTTCGCGTGGCGCTTGTCACCACGCACCTGCCGCTGCGTCAGGTTGCAGATGCAATCACCCCCGAACGCCTGATGCGGGTGACGCGTATTCTGCACGCCGACCTGCAGCAAAAGTTCGGCATTGCCCAACCGCGAATCCTGGTGTGCGGGCTCAACCCCCATGCTGGTGAGGGCGGGCATTTGGGCCGTGAAGAAATCGATATTATCGAACCCACCCTGGAGCTTCTGCGCAGCGAGGGCATGGACCTACGTGGCCCGCTGCCTGCCGACACTCTGTTTACCCCCAAATATCTGGAGCACTGTGACGCAGTGCTGGCGATGTACCACGACCAAGGCCTGCCCGTGCTGAAGTACAAAGGGTTTGGTGCCGCCGTCAACATCACCCTTGGCTTGCCGATCGTCCGCACCTCTGTTGACCATGGCACTGCCCTGGATCTGGCGGGCAGCGGCAAGATCGACACCGGCAGCCTGCAAGTCGCCCTGGAAACCGCCTACCAGATGGCCGAGACCCGTTTATGAACGAGCAATACCAACACAAGGCGCGTAAGCGTTTTGGTCAAAACTTCCTGCACGATGCTGGTGTTATTGACCGCATCCTGCGCGCCATCAATGCCAAGGCGGGCGACCGCCTGCTGGAAATCGGCCCGGGCCAGGGTGCATTGACAGAAGGCATCCTCAACAGTGGCGGCCAGCTTGATGTGGTCGAACTGGACAAAGACCTGATCCCGATCCTCAATCAACAGTTCGCAGGCATGAGTAACTTCAACTTGCATCAGGGCGACGCCCTCAAGTTCGACTTCAATACACTGGGCGCGGCGCCACGCACTCTGCGTGTGGTCGGCAACCTGCCGTACAACATCTCCACACCGCTGATTTTCCACCTGCTGAAAAACGCCGAGCTGATCCGCGACATGCACTTCATGCTGCAAAAAGAAGTGGTAGAGCGCATGGCTGCTGGCCCGGGCGGCGGCGACTGGGGCCGGTTGTCGATCATGGTTCAGTACCATTGCCGCGTGGAACATCTGTTCAACGTAGGTCCGGGTGCATTCAACCCGCCCCCTAAAGTCGACTCTGCCATTGTGCGCCTGGTGCCACACGAAATCCTGCCGCATCCGGCCAAGGATCATCGTCTGCTGGAGCGCGTCGTGCGCGAAGCCTTCAACCAGCGTCGCAAAACTTTGCGCAATACCCTCAAGGCCTTGCTGAGCAATGCCGAAATCGAAGCCGCCGGGGTCGATGGCAGCAAGCGTCCCGAGCAACTCGACCTGGCAGCATTCGTGCGTCTGGCTGACAAATTGAGCGAGCAAACCGTCGCAGCGCCCGCTGCCGACTGACCGTCCTTACAAATCGGGTACTGGCCGCATCTGGCCTAGTACCCGTGACTTGGCCTAGACTCAGGCATCAGTTTTATCCCGAGCTGTGTCTCTGCTTTCAAGTAAGGCCTTCCGCATGTCCGAACCCCGCTATCAGGTTGACGTCAGCGTCGTCACCCGTTACTTGCCAGAACAATCTCAACCCGAGCAAGACCGCTTCGCCTTCGCCTACACCATCACGGTGAAGAACAACGGCTCAATCCCTGCAAAATTGCTGTCACGGCACTGGATCATCACCGACGGTGACGGGCACACCGAAGAAGTGCGCGGTGCAGGTGTCGTCGGGCAACAACCGGTGATCGAACCGGGTCAGGTGCACACTTACAGCAGCGGCTCCGTGATCACCACAAAAGTCGGCACCATGCAGGGCAGCTACCTGATGCAGGCGCAAGACGATCATCAGTTCAAGGCCATCATTGCGCCCTTCCGCCTTGCTGTCCCCGGAGCGCTGCACTGATGGCGGTGTACGCAGTCGGTGACCTTCAAGGTTGCCTGCAACCGCTCAAGTGTCTGTTAGAGCGGGTTGCGTTCGATCCTGCAAAAGACACCCTGTGGCTGGTGGGCGACCTCGTTAACCGGGGACCCGAGTCGTTGGAGACGCTGCGCTTTCTGTATGGCATGCGTGAATCACTGGTTTGCGTGCTGGGCAACCACGACCTGCACTTGCTTGCGGTCGGCAACAATATTGAGCGCCTGAAAAAGGGTGACACGCTTCGCGAAATCCTCGAGGCACCGGACTGTGACCAATTGCTGGACTGGCTGCGCCAGCAACCTCTGTTGCATTACGACCTCGAACGAAATACCGCACTGGTTCATGCCGGTATTCCCCCGCAATGGAGCCTGAAAAAAGCCCTCAAATATGCGAGCGAAGTGGAACACGCATTGCGCGATGACAGCCTTTTGGGCCCTTTCCTCGATGGCATGTATGGCAATGAGCCTGCCAAATGGGACAGTGACCTGACGGGCATTGAACGCCTGCGGGTTATTACCAACTACTTCACCCGCATGCGGTTTTGCACCCGCGACGGCAAACTCGACCTTAAAAGCAAAGAAGGCGTGGGCAGCGCTCCGCCCGGTTATGCACCGTGGTTCAGCTATAAAGAACGCAAAACCCAGGACCTCAAAATCATCTTCGGTCACTGGGCTGCACTCGAAGGCAACTGCAAGGAGCCCGGCATCTACGCACTCGACACTGGCTGCGTATGGGGCGGCGCCATGACCCTGCTCAACGTCGACAACGGGCAGCGCTTGAGCTGCGACTGCGATGACCTGCACCTTAAAGCCCCTGCCAGCCCACAACCGTCTCCCCAACCTTTGGGCGTCACAACCCCACGCCCGTAGTCAGGCCAGAGGAATTTCCCATGACCGATTTCAAACGTATCACTCCCGAACAGGCCCACACACTGCGTCAAAAAGGCGCCGTAGTAGTCGACATTCGCGACCCGCAGACTTATGCCGCCGGGCATATCACTGGCGCAACGCGCCTGGATAACCACTCGCTTCACGATTTCATTGCCAAGGCAGATCTGGATGCACCGTTGATCGTCGCTTGCTACCACGGTAATTCAAGTCAGAGCGCGGCGGCGTATCTGGTAGGCCAGGGATTCAGCGAGGTGTACAGCCTCGACGGTGGTTTCGAACTGTGGCGTGCGACTTATCCGGGCGAAACCGACCAAAGCGCTGAGGAATAATTTTTTAATACACGCCAAGCCCACGTATTCAGTGGGCTGGCGCCCTACCTGACCAACGGTCAAACACAACAATTCGCGCATCTCGCCTTGACCTCTCCCAGAACCAACTATCCTTTAGCTCAGGCCATCCGAATCTGGGGAGAGCCGGTACACCGGCGTGAGGATCATCAGTAGTAACTTCAAAGGGTTAGCCCCTTTGATGGTGTCCTGGGGGGGGTACACAGCAACTGCAACGTTGCCGCATGCCAGCACTCGAACTGACCGATCAATCGCCGGCTCCACGTATCGAGCGAGGTGACGTCATGAGTATTTTTAGCCACTTCCAACAGCGCTTTGAATCCACGCGCCAGGAAGAACTTACGCTCCAGGAATACCTTGAGCTGTGCAAAAACGATAAAAGCGCATACGCCTCGGCTGCCGAACGGCTGCTGTTGGCCATTGGTGAACCGCAACTGCTGGACACCTCGACTGACTCTCGCCTCTCGCGAATCTTCTCCAACAAAGTGATTCGCCGCTACCCGGCTTTTGCCGACTTCCACGGAATGGAAGAGTGCATTGAGCAAATCGTTTCCTACTTCCGCCATGCAGCCCAAGGGTTGGAAGAAAAGAAACAAATCCTCTACTTGCTGGGCCCGGTGGGCGGCGGCAAGTCGTCCCTGGCTGAAAAGCTCAAGCAATTGATCGAGAAAGTCCCTTTTTACGCCATCAAGGGTTCGCCAGTTTTCGAGTCGCCGCTTGGCCTGTTCAACGCCACGGAAGATGGCGCGATTCTTGAAGAAGACTTCGGGATCTCCAAGCGTTACCTGAGCACCATCATGTCGCCCTGGGCCACCAAGCGCCTGGCTGAATTTGGCGGCGATATCAGCCAGTTCCGGGTGGTCAAACTCTACCCGTCAATCCTTAACCAGATTGCAGTGGCCAAAACCGAACCCGGCGATGAAAACAACCAGGACATTTCGGCACTGGTGGGCAAGGTCGATATCCGCAAGCTAGAAGAATTCCCGCAAAACGATGCCGACGCCTACAGCTATTCGGGCGCGCTGTGCCGGGCCAACCAGGGCCTGATGGAATTCGTCGAAATGTTCAAGGCACCGATCAAGGTGCTGCACCCATTGCTCACGGCTACTCAGGAAGGCAACTACAACAGTACCGAAGGACTGGGGGCGATTCCTTTTACCGGGGTTCTGCTGGCGCACTCCAACGAATCGGAGTGGCATACCTTCCGTAACAACAAAAACAACGAAGCGTTTATCGATCGGATTTACATCGTAAAAGTGCCGTACTGCCTGCGGGTCAGTGACGAAGTCAAAATCTACGACAAACTGCTTTATAACAGCTCGCTGGCCAAAGCCCATTGCGCACCTGACACCCTGAAGATGCTCGCGCAGTTCACGGTGCTGTCACGCCTCAAAGAACCTGAAAACTCCAACATCTACTCCAAAATGCGTGTCTATGACGGCGAAAACCTCAAAGACACCGATCCGAAAGCCAAATCCATTCAGGAGTACCGTGACAGCGCTGGCGTCGACGAAGGCATGAACGGTTTGTCGACCCGATTTGCCTTCAAAATCCTGTCCAAAGTCTTCAACTTCGACCCGCACGAAATCGCTGCCAACCCGGTGCACTTGCTCTACGTGCTTGAACAACAGATCGAACAGGAACAGTTCCAGCCAGAAACCCGCGAGCGTTATCTGCGCTTCCTGAAAGAGTACCTGGCGCCCCGGTACATCGAGTTCATCGGCAAGGAAATTCAGACCGCTTACCTGGAGTCCTACAGCGAATACGGGCAAAACATTTTCGACCGCTACGTTCTGTACGCCGATTTCTGGATTCAGGATCAGGAATACCGTGACCCCGAAACCGGCGAAATCCTCAACCGCATCGCCCTTAACGAAGAACTGGAGAAAATCGAAAAACCGGCTGGCATCAGCAACCCGAAAGATTTCCGCAACGAAATCGTCAACTTCGTCCTGCGTGCCCGCGCCAACAACAATGGCAAAAACCCGACATGGCTCAGCTACGAAAAACTGCGGGTGGTCATCGAGAAGAAAATGTTCTCCAACACTGAGGACCTGCTGCCGGTCATCAGCTTCAACGCCAAGGCGAGCAAAGAGGATCAACAAAAACACAACGACTTCGTGACCCGAATGGTTGAACGCGGTTACACCGACAAACAAGTACGACTGCTCTCCGAGTGGTACCTGCGGGTCAGAAAATCGCAGTGAGGCAGCGGCAAGCGCCCGGCTACACGCTGCTAGCACCCGACGAAACTCCCGAACCCGGGAGCTCGCGGTGGCTTGCAGCGTGCAGCTCACCTCTTGAAGCGGCCCGGAGGGCTTATGAGCTATGTGATCGATCGACGCCTTAATGGCAAGAACAAGAGCACGGTAAACCGCCAACGTTTTCTGCGGCGCTATCGCGACCACATTAAAAAGGCCGTCGAAGAAGCCGTGGGCCGGCGTTCCATTACCGACATGGAACATGGCGAACAGATCAGCATTCCCGGTCGCGATATTGACGAGCCGGTGCTGCACCACGGGCGCGGCGGCAAACAAACGGTCGTGCATCCGGGTAATAAGGAGTTCACCAGCGGCGAACACATTCAACGCCCTCAAGGCGGGTCCGGGGCCGGAGGCGGCCCGGGCAAGGCAGGCAATTCCGGCGAAGGCATGGATGAGTTTGTGTTTCAAATCACCCAGGAAGAATTCCTCGAATTCATGTTCGAAGACCTCGAACTGCCAAACCTGGTCAAACGCCACCTGACGGGCACCGACACGTTTAAAACCGTGCGTGCTGGCATCAGCAACGAGGGTAACCCCTCACGAATCAACATCATCCGTACCTTGCGTTCCGCCCATGCCCGGCGCATTGCCCTGACCGGCAGCAGCCGCGCACGGCTCAAAGAAGCAAAAATCGAACTTGAGCGTTTAAAACGCGAAGAACCTGACAATTTCGGCGATATCAAAGACATCGAAGCTGAAATCGAAAAGCTCAGCGCCCGCATTCATCGTGTCCCGTTTCTCGATACTTTCGACCTCAAATACAACTTGCTGGTTAAACACCCCAACCCGAGCTCGAAGGCGGTGATGTTCTGCCTGATGGACGTTTCAGGCTCCATGACGCAAGCCACCAAGGACATCGCCAAGCGATTCTTTATCTTGCTGTACCTGTTCCTGAAACGAAATTACGACAAAATCGAAGTAGTGTTCATTCGCCACCACACCAGTGCCCGGGAGGTAGATGAAGAGGAGTTTTTCTATTCGCGCGAGACCGGCGGCACCATTGTCTCCAGCGCACTCAAGTTGATGCAGGAGATCATGGCCGAGCGATATCCCACTAACGAATGGAACATTTATGCCGCCCAGGCTTCCGACGGCGACAACTGGAACGACGACTCACCCATTTGCCGTGACATTTTGATCAACCAGATCATGCCATTCGTGCAGTACTACACTTATGTGGAAATTACCCCGCGCGAACATCAGGCGCTCTGGTACGAATATGAGCGTATCAACGAGGCTTTTCCCGACACCTTCGCTCAACAGCAACTGGTCTCGGCCGGCGATATTTACCCGGTCTTCCGTGAACTCTTCCAGCGCAGGTTAGTGACATGACCGCCAAAGAGAATAAACGCCACCCCATCTCCACTGGCTCCGAGTGGACCTTTGAACTGATCCAGGCCTACGACCGGGAAATCGGTCGCCTGGCCGAACGGTATGCACTGGACACCTACCCCAACCAGATTGAAGTCATCACCGCCGAGCAGATGATGGACGCCTACGCCTCTGTCGGGATGCCATTGGGCTATCACCATTGGTCCTACGGCAAACATTTCTTGAGTACCGAAAAGTCCTACAGCCGCGGGCAAATGGGGCTGGCGTATGAAATCGTCATCAACTCAGACCCGTGCATCGCTTACCTGATGGAAGAGAACACCATCTGCATGCAAGCCCTGGTGGTGGCCCATGCCTGCTATGGCCACAACAGCTTCTTCAAGGGTAATTACCTGTTCCGAACCTGGACTGACGCCAGTTCGATCATTGATTACCTGGTGTTCGCCAAGCAATACATCATGCAGTGCGAAGAGCGCCACGGTATCGACGCGGTGGAAGACTTGCTGGACTCTTGCCATGCACTGATGAATTACGGCGTAGACCGCTACAAACGGCCTTATCCGATTTCGGCCGAAGAAGAGCGTCGTCGTCAGAAGGAGCGCGAAGAGCACCTGCAAAAACAGATCAATGATTTGTGGCGCACCATCCCCAAGAACGCTGACAAATTCAACGAAAAGGACAACGCACGTTTTCCGGACGAACCTCAGGAAAACATCCTGTATTTCATCGAGAAACACGCGCCGCTGCTGGAACCCTGGCAACGCGAAGTGGTGCGTATCGTACGCAAAATCGCCCAGTACTTTTACCCACAGCGCCAAACCCAGGTCATGAACGAAGGCTGGGCAACTTTTTGGCATTACACCCTGATGAACGATCTTTACGATGAGGGGCTGGTGACGGACGGCTTCATGATGGAGTTCCTGACCTCGCACACGAGCGTGGTGTTTCAACCGGGTTTTGACAGCCCCTACTACAGCGGGATCAACCCGTATGCCTTGGGTTTCGCGATGTACCGCGATATCCGGCGGATGTGCGAAGAACCCACCGAGGAAGATCGTCGCTGGTTCCCCGAGTTGGCGGGCAGCGACTGGTTATCGAGCATCAAGTTCGCCATGAGCAGCTTCAAAGACGAAAGCTTCATCCTGCAATACCTGTCCCCCAAGGTTATTCGCGACCTCAAGCTGTTCAGCATCATGGATGACGATCAGAAAGACGATTTACTCGTACCCGCTATCCACGATGAAAACGGCTACAGGATCATTCGCGAAACCCTGGCAGCGCAGTACAACCTGGGGAATCGCGAGCCTAACGTGCAAATCTGGAGTATCGACCGTCGCGGCGATCGCTCGCTTACCCTGCGCCATCAACAGCATGACCGCAAACCGCTGGGCGACTCCACTGACGAGGTACTTAAACACCTGCACCGCCTGTGGGGCTTTGATATTCACCTCGAAACCCTGCAAGGGGATCAAGTGATGAAGGTCCATCATGTCCCGCCAAAAAGTGAACATGGCGATGCTGAATACGGACGTTTGGATTTGAGCGCCATTCACTTGTGATAGACGTGAACCTCCGTTTGCGCGACGCAGCGGTTATCCTGTCGCGCTAACGGAGGTTTTTTATGCAGATTTATAAAGTCGGCGGTGCAGTCCGCGATCGCTTGCTTGGCAAACCCGTCACAGACATCGACTGGGTCGTAGTAGGCGCGAGTGCCGAACAAATGCTGGCCAAGGGCTTTCGTCCCGTAGGCTCCGACTTCCCGGTCTTTCTCCATCCTAAAACCGGGGAGGAATACGCCCTCGCCCGCACCGAGCGCAAAAGCGGACACGGTTATGGGGGCTTTGTATTTCATGCCAGCCCTGACGTAACCCTCGAAGAGGATTTGATCCGCCGCGATCTGACCATCAATGCGATGGCCGAAGATGATGCGGGCAATATTACTGACCCCTACCACGGCCAACGAGATCTGGAAGCACGAATATTGCGCCATGTTTCTCCAGCATTCGCCGAAGATCCCCTGCGGGTGCTGCGTGTTGCGCGCTTCGCTGCACGTTATGCCGGGCTCGGGTTCAGGGTGGCAGACGAAACACTGGAACTGATGCGTCAACTGTCAGCCTCAGGCGAACTCCAAGCGCTAACACCGGAACGTTGCTGGAAGGAAATATCCCGCGCCCTGATGGAAGACCATCCCCACGTTTTTATTGAAGTACTCAGACGTTGCGGCGCACTTGAAGTGCTATTGCCCGAAGTCCAGGCATTATTCGGCGTACCGCAACCGCCAGCTCACCACCCTGAAATCGACAGTGGCATTCACACCCTGAGCGTGCTTGAACAAGCTGCGCGGCATCACCAGCCTTTGACCGTACGCTGGGCGTGCTTGCTGCATGACGTGGGAAAAGGCCTTACGCCGGAATCGAAATGGCCACGCCATATCGCCCATGAGCACACCGGATTGCGCCTGATCAAAGCCGCAAACGAGCGGTTCAAAGCACCTCGCGATTGTCAGGAACTTGCATTGCTGGTCGGCGAATACCACACCCACGGGCATCGGGCCTTTGAGCTGAAGGCCTCGACCTTACTGGAATTGCTGCAACGATTTGACGTTTACCGTCGTCCTCAACGCTTCGAGGAATTTATCGTCGCTTGTGAGATGGACGCCAAGGGTCGCTTGGGGCTTGAAGAACGGCCATACCCTCAGGCTGACTATTTGCGTGGCGCCGCGAAAGCAGCCCAGGCAGTCGACATCCAGCCGCTGCTGGCACAGGGGTTCAAGGGCCCGGCGCTGGGCGAAGCCCTTAAGCGCGAACGGCTCAGCGCTTTACAAGCCTACAAAGACGCGACCCAAAAGCCAGCATCGCCCACAGCCTAATCGCTTGCGAACTGCAGCTGCTGCGCTGCCACCACTCGGTTGTGAGCGGCGGCAGCGCATTTACAGCAGCCTCAAAGCATCTCTTTCGGTGTCAATTGCTCGCCACGCCATTCAAACGCCGCGGGGGCAAGCACTTGATCAATCTGAGCCTCTGCCCAGATCTGACCAAGTGTCATGCCCACACTCGGATGTAGCTTGTCAGGGGCGATCAGCGAAAGCGGCCACAGCACAAAGGCATTTCTGAGTATCTCGGCGCGCGGCAAGACCAAACCGTCAAAATCGCCCACCCAGTCACCGTAAAACAACACGTCAATATCGAGCGGCAAACCTTTGCGATCCTGCGCGTATCGTCCGTTATCGGCTTCGATCAGCTTCAAACGTCGGGTCAAATCCGCCAATGGTAAATCTGTGTTGGCCACCACCACCAGATTGAAGAAAGGCCCGCTTTTTATTCCCACAGGCTGACTTTCAAACACTGCCGAACACTGCATGTTTTGCAGGAAGCCAGCCAGCGCATCGAGCCCCGCATGCAAATGCTTTTCGCGCTCGACATTACTGCCCAGCCCGAGAAAAACCTGAGTTAGCGACATCCGCGCTCAATCTCCACGCCCACCCCTGTGGCGGCCGCGACAGCGCCCGGCTTGGTCAACTTGAGGTGAAGCCAGGGAATATTAAATTCACTCATCAGCACTTCAGCCAGACGCTCGGCAAAAGTTTCTACCAATTGGTATTGGGTCTGCTCGGCAAAAGCCTGGATTCTGGCCGAGACACTGGCGTAATCCAGCGCCAGAGTCAGATCATCCCCTGCTGCGGCCGGGCGGTTATCCCACGCAAAACTCAGATCAAGGCGCAAACACTGACGGATGCCACGCTCCCAGTCATAGGCACCGATTACGGTGTCAACTTCCAGGCCTTCGATAAACACTCTGTCCAAGCACTTTTCTCCGCAGCACGACAAGGGCGCAATGCGCCGTTAGAATCAGGGCGTCCTCGCCCGGAATAGTTAGCATGTTTTGGTTACTGGCGATTATCGCCTACCTGCTTGGCTCGCTGTCCTTCGCCATTTTGCTCAGCCGCCTGACGGGTCATCCCGACCCGCGAATGAGTGGCTCAGGCAATGCTGGCGCGACCAATATGTTACGTCTGGCCGGTAAAAAACTGGCCGTCCTGACCTTGCTCGGTGACCTGTGCAAAGGCCTGCTGCCCGTCCTGCTCGCCAACCAACTCAACCTGCCACTCCAGCAACAAGCCTGGATTGGTGTCTGTGCCGTCATCGGGCACATGTATCCGCTGTACTTCCGATTTCGGGGCGGCAAAGGTGTCGCGACCGCTGCCGGCATGTTGCTAGGGCTTTACCCCCCCGCCGCCTTGCTGGCTGTCCTGGCCTGGTTGCTGACCTTCCAGCTAACCCGTACCAGTTCACTTGCTGCGCTGATTGCCACACCCTTGACCCTGCCTTTACTGGCCTGGCAAGAGCCTGCCGCGCTGCTGCCCATGTGCGGATTAACCGCACTGATTGTCTGGCGCCACCGCGGCAATTTACGCGACCTGATGGCCGGGCGCGAACGGCATTTCTGATTCGCCTGCATGAAAATGCCTCATGACGGTCTGAAAACGTCTGAACGCCCCCATCACAACGGCTTCAACTGCTCCATCGGCCAGCGCGCCTGCACACTGATTGCCAGGCTTTCATGCTGCCCCGCCTGCAAGCGCTGACACCCGGCAAAAGCGATCATCGCGCCGTTGTCGGTACAGAACTCAGGGCGCGCATAAAACACCTGACCGTTCATGCCACCGAGCATGGTCTCCAGCGAAGCGCGCAACGCCTTGTTTGCACTCACACCACCCGCAATCACCAGACGCTTCATGCCTGCTTGCTTGAGGGCACGCTTGCACTTGATGGTGAGTGTTTCGACCACCGCTTGCTGAAACGCCAAGGCGATGTCACTGCGAGCCTGCTCGTTGTCGTCACCCGCTGCCACGCAGCGCTGCCAAGTGTTCAAAGCAAAGGTCTTGAGGCCACTGAAACTGAAATCCAGACCAGGGCGGTCGGTCATGGGCCGCGGGAAGACAAAGCGCCCCGCCACACCCTGCGCCGCAAGACGGGCGATCTCGGGACCACCCGGGTAGTTGAGCCCCATCATCTTCGCTGTTTTGTCGAAGGCTTCGCCCGCGGCATCATCCAGCGTCTCACCAAGCAACGCGTATTGACCAATGCCATCCACACGAACGAGCTGCGTATGGCCACCGGAAACCAACAAAGCGACGAACGGAAACTCGGGGGGCTGCTCTTCCAGCATCGGCGCCAGTAGATGGCCTTCCATGTGGTGCACGCCCAACGCAGGGATACCCCATGCGAACGCTAACGCTTGAGCGCAGGAAGCCCCGACCAGCAAGGCACCGACCAGACCCGGGCCTGCCGTGTAGGCAATCGCATCGATTTCTGTAGGCACACAGTCAGCTTCAGCCAGCACCTGACGAATCAGGGGCAGCATGCGTTTGACGTGATCCCGTGAGGCCAGCTCCGGCACCACGCCGCCATAGGCGCGGTGCAGGTCGATCTGGCTGAACAGTGCATCGGCCAAAAGCCCGCGTTCACTGTCGTATAGCGCGACGCCGGTTTCGTCGCAGGAGGTTTCTAATCCCAGTACTAGCATGGGTTTGCGCCTTGTAGAGGCTAAATTCGAAGGCGCGCATAATAGTCGCCACCACCGCCCCCGGCCAGCGGTTTTCGATCAGAGGCTTTGCATTCCGGGCGATGAGGGGTTAACATCCGCAACCCTTAAAAACCGACGTCTTCCAACGCGATTTTGCCTTGAGACGTTGACCCCGGTAATGAATGAAGGTAGCTCTGGATGCCAGCCGTCAAAGTAAAAGAGAACGAACCCTTCGACGTAGCTCTGCGTCGTTTCAAGCGCTCCTGCGAAAAAGCCGGTGTACTGGCTGAAGTTCGCAGCCGCGAATTTTACGAGAAGCCGACTTCCGAGCGTAAGCGCAAAGCAGCAGCCGCTGTTAAGCGTCACGCGAAGAAAGTTCAGCGCGAGCAGCGCCGCGCCGTTCGTCTGTACTAATACACAGACGTTCGTTGCAAGCTTCTGCCAAGCCCGGCCTAAAGCCGGGCCGTAGGCAGTTGCAGCAAGTTACATGCTTTACCGTCAAGGCCGCAGATGCGACCGCGACAAACTGCTACATCACGTCAGACCTGGCCTTTAAGCCAGCGGTGCACGTCTTTACTGACGAGCCTTCAAGGCTACCGACGAGCACACACCTCTGATTTTCCTAAAAGACGATCAGCCCAAGGCATTTCTCCCATGCCTGCTTATGAGCTATCCGAGACCAGCCATTGGTCACTGCCGGACTCAGAGCGTGATATTTCGAACCCATTTACTCTGATTTAAATACGAGTCTGCGGAGCTTCGACAGATACACTTCCCGAGATGATTGAGCAGACGTCACACGTACGAGCAGCGCTTTCGCCTGCACGCCGCTACGACCAAACCTTTCTATACGGCTTTTTTTGCGCTGAGATGACGAGAACGCCATGGCCGGGTTAATCCCCCAGAGCTTTATTGACGACCTTCTGAACCGCACCGATATCGTCGATGTCGTCAGCTCGCGCGTGCAAATGAAGAAAGCAGGCAAGAATTACACCGCCTGCTGCCCCTTCCACAAAGAAAAAACACCGTCTTTCAGCGTCAGCCCTGACAAGCAGTTTTATTATTGCTTCGGTTGCGGCGCAGGCGGCAATGCCCTCGGCTTCATCATGGACCACGACAACCTGGACTTCCCCCAGGCTGTCGAAGAACTGGCCAAAGCCGCGGGCATGGAGATTCCCAGAGAGGAAAGCGGTCGCTCGCACAAACCGCGACAGCCGACCGACTCTCCGCTCTACCCTCTACTGACCGCCGCCGCCGACTTTTACCGCCAGGCCCTGAAAAGCCACCCGGCGCGCAAGGCTGCCGTGGATTACTTGAAAGGCCGCGGCCTGACCGGCGAAATCGCCCGGGACTTCAGCCTCGGGTTTGCACCGCCCGGCTGGGACAACCTCTACAAGCACTTGAGCAGCGACACACTGCAGCAAAAAGCCATGATCGATGCAGGCTTGCTTGTAGAGAACGCGGAAACCGGCAAACGCTACGATCGCTTTCGCGATCGCGTGATGTTTCCGATTCGCGACAGCCGTGGCCGCATCATCGCATTTGGCGGCCGCGTGCTTGGCGATGACAAACCCAAATACCTGAACTCCCCCGAAACACCTGTCTTCCACAAAGGGCAGGAACTGTACGGGCTGTTCGAAGCACGCAAATTCAATCGCAGCCTCGACGAAATCATCGTGGTTGAAGGCTATATGGACGTCATTGCCCTCGCCCAACAAGGCCTGCGCAATGCCGTCGCAACACTGGGCACCGCGACCAGCGAAGAACACATGAAACGTCTTTTTCGCGTCGTACCCAGCGTATTGTTTTGCTTTGATGGCGATCAAGCTGGCCGCAACGCCGCCTGGCGCGCCCTGGAAGCTACGCTGCCCTGCCTGCAAGACGGCCGGCGCGCCCGTTTCCTGTTTCTGCCCGAAGGCGAAGATCCCGACACGCTGGTGCGCTCTGAAGGCACCGATGCGTTCAAGGCACGAATTAACCAGCACGCGCAGCCGCTGGCCGATTATTTCTTCCAGCAACTGACCGAAGAAACCGATCCACGCTCGCTCGAAGGCAGGGCCCACATGGCCACGCTGGCAGCACCGCTTATCGACAAAGTGCCTGGCGCCAACCTGCGCAACCTGATGCGCCAACACTTGAGCGAGATCACAGGCCTTAACAGCGAAGCGGTCAGCCAACTGGCTCAAAGCGCCCCACCACCCTCGCAACCCGCCTACGATCCCGGCATTGATTACGATGCCATGCCCGACTACAGCGACTTCCAGCAGCCGGACACGTACCTCCCCCAACAGGAATGGACACCGAAAAAAACGGGCGCAGGTGGTAAAAAATGGGAAAACAAACCTTGGGACAAAAAAGGCAAGCGCGGCGGCGAGCGTGAGCAGGCCTGGATTCCGGTCGGCGTTGAACCTCCGACATTAACCGCCCTGCGAACCTTACTGCACCATCCGCAACTGGCCAAGAAAGTAGAAGACGCAGGCCACTTTGCAGCTGAAGACCAGACGAACAACCAGCTATTGATCGCGCTGGTCGAGGCCGTACAGAAGAATCCTAAGCTAAGCTCTATACAGTTGTTGTCCCGCTGGCACGGCACTGAACAGGGTCGTTTGCTGCAAAGACTGCTGGAAAAGGAATGGCTAATTGACGCCGATAACCTTGAACAACAGTTTTTCGACACCATAACTAGCTTGTCAGCTCGCCAACGTGAGCGAAACCTGGAACAACTTCTTCGAAAAGCACGTCAAGGCGAGCTAAGTAGCGAGGAGAAAAATCAGTTACGCGACCTTCTGAGTCGCAATAATCCCGCATCAAACCCGACCTCAACTGGCGCGTGAGGTCATAGCTAAGGTATAATCCTCGGCTTGTTTTTTGCCCGCCAAGACCTTCAGTGGATAGGGTGTTATGTCCGGAAAAGCGCAACAGCAGTCTCGTATCAAAGAGTTGATCACCCTCGGCCGTGAGCAGAAGTATCTGACTTACGCAGAGGTCAACGACCACCTGCCCGAAGATATTTCAGATCCGGAGCAAGTGGAAGACATTATCCGCATGATTAATGACATGGGGATCCCCGTACACGAGAGTGCTCCGGATGCGGACGCCCTTATGTTGGCCGATGCTGACACCGACGAAGCCGCTGCTGAAGAAGCAGCTGCAGCGTTGGCGGCAGTAGAAACCGATATTGGTCGCACTACCGACCCAGTGCGCATGTATATGCGTGAAATGGGCACGGTAGAACTGCTGACACGCGAAGGCGAAATTGAAATCGCCAAGCGTATCGAAGAAGGCATCCGTGAAGTGATGGGCGCAATCGCGCACTTCCCTGGCACGGTTGACCATATTCTCTCCGAGTACACTCGCGTCACCACCGAAGGTGGTCGCCTTTCTGACGTCCTGAGCGGTTATATCGACCCGGACGATGGAATTACGCCGCCTGCAGCCGAGGTTCCACCTCCTGTCGATCCTAAAACGGCCAAGGCCGAAGGTGATGACGAAGAGGAAGAGAAGGACGACGCTACCGATGACGAGGAAGAGGTCGAAAGCGGCCCCGATCCAATCATCGCAGCACAGCGCTTCGGCGCCGTTTCCGATCAGATGGAAATTACTCGCAAGGCACTGAAAAAGCACGGCCGCGACAGCAAGCAGGCAATTGCCGAGCTGGTTGCCCTGGCTGAGCTGTTCATGCCGATCAAGCTGGTGCCGAAGCAATTCGAAGGCCTGGTTGAACGTGTTCGTAGCGCTCTGGAGCGTCTGCGTGCACAAGAGCGGGCCATCATGCAGCTGTGTGTACGTGATGCACGCATGCCGCGTACCGATTTCCTTCGTCTGTTCCCGGGCAATGAAGTCGACGAAAGCTGGAGCGACGCGCTGGCCAAAGGCAAAAGCAAATACGCTGAAGCCATTGCCCGCTTGCAACCGGACATCATCCGTTGCCAGCAAAAGCTGTCTGCTCTGGAAGCCGAAACCGGCCTGAAGATTGCCGAGATCAAGGACATCAACCGTCGCATGTCGATCGGTGAGGCCAAGGCCCGCCGCGCGAAGAAAGAGATGGTTGAAGCCAACTTGCGTCTGGTGATCTCCATCGCCAAGAAGTACACCAACCGTGGTTTGCAGTTCCTCGATTTGATCCAGGAAGGCAACATCGGCTTGATGAAAGCGGTAGACAAGTTTGAATACCGCCGCGGCTACAAATTCTCGACCTATGCCACCTGGTGGATCCGTCAGGCGATCACTCGCTCGATTGCCGACCAGGCACGCACCATCCGTATTCCGGTGCACATGATCGAGACGATCAACAAGCTCAACCGTATTTCCCGCCAAATGCTGCAGGAAATGGGTCGCGAACCGACCCCGGAAGAGCTGGGCGAACGCATGGAAATGCCTGAGGACAAAATCCGCAAGGTATTGAAGATCGCTAAAGAGCCGATCTCCATGGAAACCCCGATCGGTGATGACGAAGACTCCCATCTGGGTGACTTCATCGAAGACTCGACCATGCAGTCGCCAATCGATGTTGCCACCGTTGAGAGCCTTAAAGAAGCGACACGCGATGTACTCGGCGGCCTTACAGCACGTGAAGCCAAAGTACTGCGCATGCGTTTCGGTATCGACATGAATACCGACCACACCCTTGAGGAGGTTGGTAAGCAGTTCGACGTTACCCGTGAACGGATTCGTCAGATCGAAGCCAAAGCGTTGCGCAAGCTGCGCCACCCGACGAGAAGCGAGCACCTGCGCTCCTTCCTCGACGAGTGATACCAAAACCCCCGGCCCTGCCGGGGGTTTTGCTTTATACCTACGCAACCTTTCCAGCGCCTGACGTCCATATCCCACAGCCCGTCTACACTCGTCACATTCGCGAGTAGAACGAGCCCCGCATGCCACGACTGCCTGCTTTCATCCTCTTGCTGCTAATCGCTTTTTCTACAGCGGCCAACGCCCTGACGTTGACCGACGAGGAGCAACAGTGGCTCGCCCAACATCCCGAACTGCGCCTAGGGGTTGATGCATCATGGCCACCTTTTGAGTTCCGCGACGAAAAAGGCCTCTACACCGGACTGGCCGCTGATTACGTGGAGCTGATCAAAAACCGTCTGGGCGTGAGCATCAAGCCGGTTGAGCCCTACGATTGGAGTAACGTCCTTGAACTCGCCAAAGAAGGGAATCTCGACTGGCTACCCGGCATCATGTCGACCCCTGAGCGCCAGAAAAGCCTGGCCTTCACACGTCCTTATCTCGACTTCCCAATTGTCATCCTCGCGCACAAAGGCGGCCCCACCCCAAAAAACATTGATGAGCTGTACGGGCTTAAAATCGCCGTGGTCGAAAACTATGCCCCGCACGAGCTGCTTCATGCCCAACACCCGGACCTGAATCTTGTCGCCCTGCCCAATGTCAGCTCCGCGTTGCAGGCACTGGCGACCGATCAAGTAGATGCCATGGTCGGCGACTTGGCATCCAGTGTCTGGAGCCTGCGCCAGCTCAAGCTGGATGGGTTGTACGTCAGTGGCGAAACACCTTATCGCTATCAACTGGCGATGGCCGTACCCAAAGAGCAAACCATCCTGCTACGCCTGCTGGACAAAGTCATGGCCGACATGAGCCCCGCAGAGGTAGAAGCCATTCAAGCGCGCTGGATCGGCAGCGCGGGCAATTATCAGGGGTTATGGCGCGGTTTTTTACTGTACGTGCTGCCGGGCATCTTGCTGCTCGTTACCGTATTGATCGTGGTCGTGCGCATCAACAGGCGCTTGAGCTCCGAAATAGCCCGTCGGGTTGCCCTCGAACAGGAACTGCGCAGCAGCGAATACCGCTACAGAGGCCTGGTAGAAAGTCTGTCAGCCATCGCCTGGGAGGCCCAACTGGAGGATTACAGCTACACCTATGTGTCCCCCCAGGCCGAAACGCTCATTGGCTACCCGCTGGCAGAGTGGCTGACGCCTGGCTTCTGGGAGCGAATCGTCCACCCCGATGACTTGCCCCGTGCCAAAGCGTTCTGCGAGGGTGAAATCAAGGCCGGACGCGATCACAGCATCGACTACCGCGTCATCACCGCAGAGGGCAAAACACTGTGGCTACGCGACATCATTACCCTCACCACTTATAACCAGACGCCCGTACTGCGCGGGTTGATGATCAACATCAGCGAAACCAAACAAACCGAAGAAGCCCTTCGCCTCTCTGAAGAGAAATTTGCCAAAGCCTTTCACGCGTCGCCAGACGGATTGTTGTTGAGCAGGCAAAGTGATGGCTTGCTTATCGAAATCAACGAAGGCTTCAGCCGCTTGACTGGCTACGACAAAGCCAGCGCGCTGAAGCGTTCGTCTCTGGACCTCAACATTTGGGTCGACGTGCATCAGCGCAGTGAGTTGCTCGCGCTGCTGACCCAGAACGGATTTGTGCGTGATTTCAGGTGCCACCTACGGCACAAAAGCGGACGTATCCGCCTCTGCGAAGTGTCTAGCCGACCGCTAAAAATTGGCGATGAAGACTGCATGTTGACCATTGCGCGGGACATCACAGAACGCCAACAGATGCAGGAGAAACTCCTGCAAACAGCCACCGTATTTGAAAGTACCGCTGAAGGCATTTTGTTCACCGATCCGGCGCAAACAATCACCGCCGTCAACCGTGCATTCACTGAAATAACAGGCTACAGCGAGGCCGAAGCCTTGGGCCAAACACCCCGGATTCTGGCCTCCAGTCAGCACGACAGCGCATTCTTTGCCGCCATGTGGCATCAGCTGTCCGGAGAAGGTCACTGGCAAGGGGAGATTTATAACAAACGCAAGAACGGAGAGGTCTACCCCTCCTGGATGACAATCAGCGCGGTGCACAACCCCGAAAATATCGTCACTCACTTTGTGGCCGTATTCGCCGACATTTCCAGCCTCAAGCACGCACAGGCGCGTCTGGACCATCAAGTTCATCACGACCCGCTGACCGGCCTGCCCAACCGCTTATTGTTCGAAAGCAGACTTGACCAGATCATCAACCAGCAAAAGGCGGAAGGCCAACACGCGGCGGTACTGTTTCTAGACCTTGATCGCTTTAAAAACATCAACGACAGCTTGGGCCACCCGGTTGGCGATCTGTTGCTCAAAGGCATTACCGTACGCCTCAAGGTTCAGTTACGCGACATTGATACCGTCGCCCGCCTCGGCGGCGATGAGTTCATTATCTTGCTACCCGGCCTCCAGCAGCCCCGCGATGCAGAGGTGATTGCCAACAAGCTGCTGGCCTGCTTCAGCGCACCGTTTCCCGCCGGCGAACACGAACTGTTTATCAGCGCCAGCATCGGCATCAGTGTGTACCCGCATGACGGCACGGACGTGGCCACACTGGTTAAAAACGCCGACGCCGCCATGTACCGCTCCAAGCTAAAAGGACGCAACCGCGTAGAGCGCTACACCCATGACCTTACGTCACAGGCGAGAGAACGAGTGATCCTCGAACAAGAGCTGCGACGCGCACTGGAGCGCAATGAACTATCACTGTTCTACCAACCCAAAATCAGCCTACCCGACCTGGGCCTGGTCGGTGCCGAGGCCCTGATTCGCTGGACCCACCCCACGCTGGGCGTCATTGCGCCAGAGCGCTTCATTCACTTGGCGGAAGAAAACGGCATGATCATCCAGGTGGGCGACTGGGTGCTGGAGCGTGCCTGCATGCAATTGAATGAATGGAACCAGGCATACGAACCATTTGGCCCCGTGTCCGTGAACCTTGCCGGTGCTCAACTGCATCAACCCCGACTTGTAGCCCGTATCCGGCAACTGCTGAAGAAATACAGCCTCACGCCTGGCTGCCTGCAATTGGAAATTACCGAAAACTTCATCATGAACCAGACCGAAGAAGCGCTGGACGTCCTGCACCAGCTCAAGCGGTTAGGCGTGCAACTGGCCATTGATGACTTCGGCACCGGATATTCCTCACTCAGCTACCTCAAACGCCTGCCACTGGACACCTTGAAAATAGACCAGTCATTCGTCCGCGGCTTACCCCACGACCCCAATGACGAAGCCATCGTGCGCGCCATCATTGCGTTAGGTCACAGCATGCAATTCACCGTCATTGCCGAAGGCGTTGAGAACGAAGCCCAGCAAGACTTCTTGGCCAAAGCAGGCTGCGAGCAGATTCAGGGGTATATAGTCAGCGTGCCTTTATCAGCGGAAGAATTTGCAGCGACCTTTCTTCGTATCTCTATTTCGGATTTTTCGGATAGCACTGCCGAGAAACCATCGTTATAATCCGCGACCTACTGAGGGCCTATAGCTCAGTTGGTTAGAGCAGGGGACTCATAATCCCTTGGTCGTAGGTTCGAGTCCTACTGGGCCCACCATACTCAAAGCCGCGCATTGCGCGGCTTTCGTGTTTCTGGCATTGGAACGCCTCACTGTCCACGTTCTGCCTCACTGGACGCCCCGCCCCTCAAGCGCTGTACCATGAGCGTCCACTTTGATGATGCCACTGGAGCTTCTCTTGCCAGACTCTCGCCCGCCCGTGCTGGATGAAATCGATCGTCAGTTGATTGCCGCCCTGCAGCTCAATGCCCGTGAAAGTGTCGCCATGTTGGCGCGTCAATTGGGGATCGCGCGCACCACCGTGACGTCTCGGCTGTCGCGTTTGGAAAGAAACAACATCATCACCGGTTACGGGGTTCGACTGGGGCAGCGCTTGATTGATGGCGGGCTGCAAGCGTATGTCGGGATCACTGTGCGGCCACGCTCAGGCAAGGATGTGGTCAGGCGCCTGAGCGCGATGGCGCAGGTGCAGCAGTTGTGCGCCGTCAGTGGCGAGTTCGATTATGTCGCCTGGCTGCGCAGCGATTCGCCTGAACGACTGGATCAATTGCTGGACCAGATCGGCAGTGTTGAGGGCGTTGAGAAAACCACAACGTCGATCATTCTCAGCAGCAAAGTCGACCGCGGCTAAGTGGCTACGCTCAACTCATACAACACTTTGCACACAACCTTCGTCAGATTGTCCAAATACAATACGAAACGACGACACTTTGCGTCTTAAGAACGTGTTCTGCACTCCTTATGATGGTGCCTGTCTTTTCCTATACTCAGCGTAAAGCGCGGGTCGCCAGCAAGGTCAGCCATGAATAAGAACAATCGCCACCCTAATGACGGCAAAAAACCGATCACCATTTTCGGCCCAGACTTCCCTTTTGCCTTCGACGACTGGATCGAACACCCCGCAGGTCTGGGCAGTATTCCCACGCATAAACTGGGCGCAGAGGTCGCGATTGTGGGTGCAGGGATGGCGGGAATGGTCGCCGCGTATGAGCTGATGAAACTCGGCCTCAAGCCTGTGGTGTACGAGGCCTCAAAAATGGGGGGCCGTTTGCGCTCACAAGCGTTTGAAGGCAGTGAAGGCGTCATCGCTGAGTTGGGCGGCATGCGCTTTCCGGTGTCCTCAACGGCCTTCTACCACTATGTCGACAAGCTCGGGCTTGAGACAAAACCCTTCCCCAACCCACTGACACCCGCCTCCGGCAGCACTGTGATCGACCTCGAAGGCCAAACCTTCTACGCACAGAAACTATCTGATCTGCCTGCGTTGTTTCAGGAAGTGGCTGACGC
This sequence comes from Pseudomonas sp. WS 5071, assembly GCF_012985765.1. NCBI lineage: Bacteria > Pseudomonadati > Pseudomonadota > Gammaproteobacteria > Pseudomonadales > Pseudomonadaceae > Pseudomonas > Pseudomonas sp. WS 5071. Next base: position 56,929 of record NZ_JAAQWY010000011.1, read on the forward strand.
ATGGGCGGACGCACTGGAAGAAGGGTCGCAATTTGGCGACATCCAACAGGCAATCCGCGACCGCGATGTGCCGCGCTTGAAAGCGTTGTGGAATACCCTTGTCCCACTGTGGGACGACCGCACCTTTTATGACTTTGTCGCCACCTCCAAAGCCTTTGCCAAACTCTCGTTCCAACACCGCGAAGTGTTTGGTCAGGTCGGGTTTGGCACAGGTGGCTGGGACTCTGACTTCCCGAATTCAATGCTCGAAATCTTCCGCGTGGTCATGACCAACTGCGATGACCATCAACACCTGGTGGTTGGCGGGGTTGAGCAGGTGCCGCTGGGGATCTGGCGTCACGCGCCGCAGCGCTGTGCGCACTGGCCTGAAGGCACCAGCCTCAGTTCGCTGCACCACGGTGCTCCGCGCACAGGGGTCAAGGCGATTTCCCGTACAGAAGACGGTCAGTTTTCTGTCACTGATAACCTCGGTGTGACCCGTCCATTCGAGGCCGTGTTGGTCACGTGCCAAAGCTGGTTACTGACGACCCAGATCGAGTGCGAAGAAGCGCTGTTCTCGCAAAAAATGTGGATGGCCCTCGACCGCACGCGTTACATGCAATCGTCCAAAACCTTCGTCATGGTCGACCGCCCGTTCTGGAAAGACAAAGACCCCGACACCGGCCGCGACGTGATGAGCATGACCCTCACCGACCGCCTGACCCGTGGTACTTATTTGTTCGATAACGGCGACGACAAACCGGGCGTTATTTGTCTGTCGTACTCATGGATGAGCGATGCGCTGAAAATGCTTCCGCACCCTGTCGAAAAGCGCGTGAAGCTGGCCTTGGACTCGTTGAAAAAAATCTACCCGAAAGTGGACATCGCCAGTCGGATTATTGGCGACCCGATTACCGTTTCGTGGGAGGCCGACCCGCACTTCCTGGGTGCCTTCAAAGGCGCACTGCCCGGTCATTACCGTTACAACCAGCGTATGTACGCGCACTTTATGCAGCAGGAAATGCCTGCAGAACAACGCGGGATTTTTATCGCCGGCGACGATGTCTCGTGGACACCCGCTTGGGTGGAGGGAGCCGTGCAGACTTCGTTGAATGCCGTTTGGGGCATCATGACCCACTTTGGCGGGCGCACACACGCCGACAATCCCGGGCCGGGTGATGTGTTCAACGACATTGGCCCGATTGCCCTGCCGGACTGAACGGCGCGCCTACAACCCCAAAGACAGGAGAACCCCATGCGCGTCGCCCTTTACCAATGCCCGCCCCTGCCACTGGACGTCGCAGGCAACCTGCAACGCCTGAATCACATCGCGCAACACAACCCCGGGGTTGACCTGTTGGTCCTGCCGGAGATGTTCCTCACGGGGTACAACATTGGTCCACAGGCCGTGGCGCAATTGGCGCAACCTCTGGACGGCGACGCGGCACGGCAGATTGCCCGGATAGCTCAGGCCTGCAACATGGCCATTGCCTATGGCTACCCTGAGCTAGGCCCTGACGGGCGCATCTACAACAGCGTGCAACTGATCGACTCCCACGGCCACCGCCTGCTCAATTACCGCAAAACTCACTTGTTCGGGGCGCTCGATCACAGCCTGTTCAGCCCCGGCCCGGATGCATTTCCCGTCATCGAGCTCAACGGCTGGAAGGTCGGCATGCTGATTTGTTATGACCTGGAGTTCCCGGAGAACACGCGTCGTCTGGCGCTGGCGGGTGCTCAATTGATCGTCGTGCCCACCGCCAACATGGCACCTTATGACTTCATTGCCGATGTCACCGTGCGCAGCCGCGCCTTTGAAAATCAGTGTTATGTGGCCTACGCCAATTACTGCGGCAGCGAAAGCACCATTCACTACTGTGGCCAGAGCAGCATCGCGGCGCCTGATGGCCAGCAAGTTGCATTGGCTCAGCGGGACGAAACCCTAATCAGCGCCGTGCTTGACCCACAAAAACTGACGGACGCAAAAGCTGGCAACAGCTACTTGGCCGACCGCCGTCCGGAACTTTACGGTGCGCTGAGCGCGCGCTGATTGCCAGTAATCCGCTAGCATGAGCGCTTCTCTGTAACGGAAGTGCCCATGCCCGCGTTGAACACCCCTGACGTCGTTCACCTGACTACCCGCAACGGTCTGACGCTGAGCGCACGCCACGCCCCTCGACTCAAGCGCAGCGCAGCCTATTTGCGGGTAGCGGCAGGCAGCCATGACGTGCCCGCCGACTGGCCGGGGCTGGCTCATTTTCTGGAGCATTTGTTGTTCCTTGGCACCGAGCGCTTCCCCGCAGCTCAGGGCCTGATGGCCTATGTGCAACAGCACGGCGGGCACATCAACGCACGCACCAGCGAACGCCATACCGACTTCTTCTTTGAGTTGCCCCCAGAAGCCTTTGCGGGCGGGCTGGACCGCCTGTGCGACATGCTAGCCCATCCGCGTTTGCATCCGGACGATCAACGACGCGAACGCGAAGTCCTGCATGCGGAATTCATTGCCTGGGCACGCGAGCCTTCGGCGCAACGGGAACTGCAGCGGCTTCAACCGCTCAACGCCGCACACCCGCTGCGGGGCTTCCACGCGGGCAATCGTTACAGCCTGCCCGTGCCATGTGCAGCCTTTCAGCGCGCCTTGACGCATTTCCATGAACAGTTTTATCAAACCGGGCAGATGACCTTGAGCCTGGCTGGGCCACAATCGCTGGACACACTGACTGCACTTGCCGAGCGTTACAGCCTTGAGCTGCGTCAGGGTACGGCCGTCTCGCAACAGCCCCCGCCGCCGCTGATGAGCGAAGGTTCGTCACAGTACGTGCAGGTCGAGGGTTCAAACGTGAACCTGATGTTTACCCTGGAACAGTTACCGCCTGCATCAGAAGAAGCGTTGGCATTTCTGTGTCACTGGATCAACGCTGACAAACCGGGCGGACTTCTGGCTCACTTACGTCAGCAGCAAGTGAGCGACAGTCTGCACGCCAAGCCGGTGTACCAGTTCCAGGGCCAAGCCCTGCTAGGCTTGACCTTCACAGGGTCGTCAGACATGACGGCCAAGGCTCAACCCATCCGTGACATCGTCTACGACTGGCTGTCTTTTTTCGGTGCGCAGCAGCCCTGGGCGGGGCTGCGCGACGAATACCAACGCTTGCAGCAGCGTCAGCAACAGGTCAGCAGCGCACTGGAATTGGCCCGCCGCGATATTCAGCAATATCCGCCAGGGTTGTCAGACCAAGGCGTTGAAGCCCTGGCGAGGGTCCTGAAACAGATGCAACCCGAACGTCGGCCTGCCTGCCAGCACACTTGGCAATTACCCACACCCAATCCATACCTCAAATCGGAGAAACACCCCGTGACCGCTGGCCTTATTCGCGGACAAACCAGTGCCCACCGTGGCTTGCGCACCTTTGCCCAAGACCGCTTGCGCAGCCGCCGCGAGGTGTCGGCCATGACGTTCAGCACTGCACTCGCGACCCACAGCGGCGAAGCGGCGTTGTACCTGCGCTGGCACTTGGGCGCGATCCCTGCGCCCTCGCTATTACCGGCGCTGCAACACCGCCTGCTGACACTGCAACAAGATGCGCGCGAAGCAGGCATTGAATTGTCGCTCACGGCGCAGGGCAATGACTGGCTGCTGAAGCTGCATGGCGTACAAGAACCGTTGCCCGCCATCCTGGAACATGCGTTGCATTTGCTCGCCACGCCCACGAATGATGCGCCGGTGCCTCAGCCGCAAGCGCCACAGATGCCGATCCGCCAATTGCTCAAGCGCCTGCCGGAGCTACACACCCACTTGGCAATGCCTGCTGCTGACACTGCCCAGGACCTCTGGCAATCAGCCCGATGGCACGGCATGGCTGTAGGCTGTACCCCGGCCAGCCATACATTGATCACAAGCGCGCTGAGCAAAGCCCCCGGCACCCCGGACCCGCTGCTGACGCACCCCGTCCAAGCGACAGCAGAACGCCACTGGCACACCGAACCTTATGAATCGAGCGAACAGGCCGTGTTGCTGTTCTGCCCTGCACCACGGGCTGACCTTACGCAAGAAGCCGCCTGGCGCTTGCTGGCCCATTTGGTGCAAACCCCGTTCTATCAGCGTCTGCGCGTGGAGTTGCAACTGGGTTACGCCGTGTTCAGCGGCTTGCGTCAGCTTGGCGACAGAACCGGCCTGCTACTGGGGGTGCAATCGCCTCAAGCCACGACGGCAGACATCTTCGAGCAGATCCGAACTTTCCTGAGGCAATTACCGCAGCAGATTGCCGCCCTTGATGAAGCTTCTTTCATCGAGTCGCGCAATGCTCTGGCAGAGCAGTTCACCCTCGACACGCTCAGCCTGCCTCAAGCCGCCGATCTGTTATGGCACGCGCAACTGGCGGGCCACTCGTCGGATTACCTTAAGGCGCTCCACAACGGGCTTATAACGCTGGATCAAGCCACTACACTCAGAGCAGCCGAGTGCCTCAATGACCCGGATAGCGACTGGCTGTGTACGGCCACAGGGCCTGAAACTGAATCGTTTTATCTGCGTAGAAGCTGATTTTTACCAACCATGTAACGAGCTTTCTTCGTCTTTGGTCGTTCAATCCCAGTCAAATTTAGTAACATAGCCACCTAAGCATCTGAACATCTCCCCCGGGAGCTGGACTAAGTTAAAGACACCCCACCCACCCCCACTGCTAAGGAGTCACCTCATGGCTTGGACAAAACCGGCTTACACCGATCTGCGCATTGGCTTTGAAGTCACCATGTACTTCGCAAGCCGTTGATCTGCCGCTTTATTGAGCAGAGCAACCCAACGCCTCGGTTCGCCGGGGCGTTTTTATTTCCAGATTTGCAAGAGAACAGTCACCCATGTTCGTCCAGATTCTAGGTTCCGCCGCTGGCGGTGGTTTCCCGCAGTGGAACTGTAACTGCGTCAACTGTGCCGGTTTTCGTGATGGCACCTTGCGCGCCACGGCCCGTACCCAGTCCTCGATTGCGATCTCCGATGACGGCGTGAACTGGGTGCTGTGCAACACCTCGCCCGACATCCGCGCCCAGCTTCAAAGCTTCGCCCCAATGCAGCCTGGCCGTGCCCTGCGTGACACCGGGATCAGCGCCATCATCTTGATGGACAGCCAGATTGACCACACCACCGGCCTGCTGAGCCTGCGCGAAGGCTGCCCGCACGATGTGTGGTGCACCGACATGGTTCACGAGGACCTGAGCACCGGCTTCCCGCTGTTCACCATGCTCAAGCACTGGAACGGCGGCCTGAACTGGCACCGCATCGAGCTGCAAGGATCGTTCACCATCCCGGCCTGCCCGAACCTGCGCTTCAGCCCGTTGCCGCTGCGCAGTGCCGCGCCGCCGTATTCGCCGCACCGCTTCGACCCGCACCCGGGCGACAACATTGGCCTGATCGTTGAAGACCTGCGCACCGGCGGCAAACTGTTCTACGCACCGGGGTTGGGCAAAGTGGATGCGCCCCTGCTCGACATCATGGCCAGCAGTGATTGCCTGCTGGTGGACGGCACGATGTGGGATGACGACGAAATGCAGCGCCGCGGTGTAGGCACGCGCACCGGCCGAGAAATGGGCCACCTTGCACAAAATGGCCCCGGCGGCATGCTCGAAGTGCTTGAGCAATTGCCCCAACAACGCAAAGTGCTGATACACATTAACAACACCAACCCGATCCTCGACGAAGACTCAGCCGAACGTGCCGAACTCGCCCGCCGTGGCGTAGAAGTCGCCTTCGATGGCATGAGCATCGAGCTGTAAGCCGCCCCCCTGCTGCTGCCGCACACGGCGATAAGGGGCGCGGCGCTCAGCTGGCGCCACAACCTGCGCCAACAACGACAAACCGTATTTTCTGGAGGCACACGATGACCCAAGCCCCACTGTCCAAAACCGAGTTCGAAGCCGCATTGCGAGCCAAGGGCGCGTATTACCACATCTACCATCCGTATCAGGTGGCGATGTATGAAGGCCGCGCCACGCGCGAACAGATACAGGGCTGGGTCGCCAATCGCTTCTACTATCAAGTCAACATCCCGCTCAAGGACGCCGCGATTCTGGCCAACTGTCCTGACCGCGAAGTTCGCCGCGAGTGGATTCAACGCATGATCGACCACGATGGCGCCCCCGGCGAAGATGGCGGCATCGAAGCCTGGTTGCGCCTGGGGCAAGCCGTCGGCCTGGACCCGGATCAACTGCGCTCTCAGGAACTGGTGTTGCCCGGCGTACGGTTTGCCGTGGATGCCTACGTCAACTTCGCCCGCCGCGCCAGTTGGGAAGAAGCCGCCAGCAGCTCGCTGACCGAAATGTTTGCCCCGCAAATTCACCAGTCGCGCCTCGACAGCTGGCCACAGCACTACCCATGGATCGACCCGGCGGGCTACGAATACTTCCGCACCCGTTTGGGCCAGGCCCGCCGCGACGTCGAACACGGGTTAGCCATTACCTTGCAGCACTACACCACGTGGGAAGGCCAGCAGCGCATGCTGGAAATTCTCCAGTTCAAACTGGACATTCTTTGGAGCATGCTCGACGCCATGACTATGGCTTACGAACTGGACCGCCCGCCGTACCACAGCGTGACCGACCAACGCGTCTGGCATAAAGGAATCACCCTATGAGCTTCGATCGCAGCAAAATCCCGACCTGGCGCCCCGGCTATCGCTTCCAGTACGAGCCTGCGCAAAAAGGTCACGTGCTGCTGTACCCCGAAGGCATGATCAAACTCAATGAAAGCGCCGCGCTGATCGGCGGCCTGATTGATGGCCAGCGCGATGTCGCGGCCATCATTGGCGAACTGAACTCACAGTTCCCCGGCGTGCCCGAGCTCGGTGATGACATCGAGCAATTTATGGAGGTCGCTCGTGCAGAGCACTGGATCGAACTTGCCTGACAACCTGATGCCGCCCACGCCCGAAATCGGGCTGCCGCTGTGGCTATTGGCGGAACTGACCTACCGTTGCCCGCTGCAATGCCCGTACTGTTCCAACCCGCTGGACTTCGCCCAACAAGGCAAAGAGCTGACCACAGAACAGTGGATAAAAGTGTTTCGCGAAGCACGGGAAATGGGTGCGGCTCAACTGGGCTTCTCGGGAGGCGAACCGCTTGTGCGTCAGGACTTGGCTGAACTGATTGGCGAGGCGCGCACATTGGGGTTCTACACCAACCTCATCACGTCCGGCATTGGTCTGACCGAGCAGAAGATCAGCGACTTCAAAAAGGCCGGGCTGGATCATATCCAGATCAGCTTTCAAGCCAGCGACGAGCAAGTGAACAACTTGCTGGCCGGGTCAAAAAAAGCCTTCGCACAAAAGCTGGAAATGGCCCGCGCCGTCAAAGCCCACGGCTACCCGATGGTGCTGAACTTTGTGACCCATCGGCACAACATCGACAAAATCGACCGCATCATCGAGCTGTGCATTGCGCTCGAAGCCGACTTCGTAGAACTCGCCACTTGCCAGTTCTACGGCTGGGCGCAGCTCAACCGCGTGGGCCTGCTACCCACCAAAGAACAACTGGTTCGTGCCGAGCGCATCACCAACGAATACCGCGCCAAACTGGAAGCCGAAGGCCATCCCTGCAAGCTGATTTTCGTCACACCGGACTATTACGAAGAGCGCCCCAAAGCGTGCATGAATGGCTGGGGCAGCATCTTTCTGACTGTGACCCCGGACGGCACCGCTCTTCCCTGTCATGGTGCACGTCAAATGCCGGTTGAATTCCCCAACGTGCGTGACCACAGCATGCAGCACATCTGGTACGACTCGTTTGGGTTCAACCGCTTTCGGGGCTATGACTGGATGCCCGAACCCTGCCGCTCCTGCGATGAGAAGGAAAAAGACTTCGGTGGCTGTCGCTGTCAGGCCTTCATGCTCACGGGGGACGCCAGTAACGCCGACCCGGTGTGCAGCAAGTCGCCGCACCACGACCTGATTCTCAAGGCGCGCGAAGAAGCCGAACACGCCACCCAAACCATTGAGCAACTGGCCTTCAGAAATGACCGAAACTCACGACTCATCGCCAAAGGCTGAACCCTTCAGCGCCGACCTCGCCGTCGCCGCCGGTGTGGATTTTGCCGAACTGAAACTCGGCCCCCACGGCCTGTTCTGGAACGAATACCGCCCACAGGATGCAGCCTGCCGCATCTGGCATTGGCGCGACGGTCAGGCGCACTGCCTGACGCCGGACGGCTTCAGCGTGCGCAGCCGCGTGTACGAGTACGGCGGCGGGTCGTTTTGCCTGAGCGATGACGGCATTGTGTTCGTCAATGAGTCCGATCAACAGGTGTACGTGCAAGCGCTGGAGGGCACAGCACCTCGCGCCTTGACGCAAGGCACCTGCCGCTATGGCGATGTGCAGTTTGCTGACGGGCAAGTGCTGGCGGTTGAAGAGGACAAGGACCGGCATCGTTTGGTCAGCATTGACCCTGCCTCGTCAGCGCGCCACGTACTGGCCGAAAACGCTGATTTCTATGCGGCACCAACGTTGAGCCCTGATGGCCGGCGTTTGGCGTGGATCGAGTGGAGCCGTCCGCATCAGCCATGGACCTCAACGCGCTTGATGGTCGCGCAGCGCAGTCCGGAACACCGCTGGCAAACGCCACGGTGCGTTGCGGGCAATGCGGGCGAAGAGTCGCTGCAACAACCGCGTTTCGATCAGCATAACCGCCTGTACTGCCTGACAGACCGCGAGGGTTATTGGCAACCGTGGATCGAATCGGCGGGCGGCCTGAATAAATTACCGGGCGAGTCTGCCGACCACGCGCCGGCACCCTGGCAGTTGGGCGGCAGCACCTGGCTGCCGCTGAATGACAATGCCTACGTCGCCACATGGACACAGGCAGGGTTCGGACACTTGGGCATACGCACCTCTGACGCCAGCCTTGAAGAATTCACGGGGCCATACAGCCGTTTCCGCAGTCTGGCGCTGGATGAGCAGGCGATCTATTGCATCGCTGCCTCACCGGTCAGCCCCTCGGCCATCATTCGTATCGCCCGCAACAGCCGACACGTCACCGTGCTGGCCGGCGGTGTAGCACCGTTGCCGGCTGACCGCGTCAGCCGCCCGCAAACGTTGCGCTACCCCTCGTCGGGTGGCGACGCCCACGGCTTTTTCTACCCGGCCATGCACGGCGAAAAACAGCCGCCGCTGGTGGTGTTTATCCATGGCGGCCCGACATCGGCGTGCTATCCAATGCTCGACCCGCGCATTCAATACTGGACGCAACGCGGCTTTGCAGTCGCTGACCTCAACTACCGTGGCAGTACCGGTTATGGCCGCGAGTACCGGCAAACACTGCATCTGAAATGGGGCGAAGTGGATGTGGAAGACGCCTGTGCCGTGGTCAGTTATCTTGCCGATCAAGGGCTGATTGATCGTCACAACGCTTTCATTCGCGGTGGGAGTGCTGGCGGTTACACCACGCTCTGTGCACTGGCGTTCAAGAATGTGTTCCGCGCGGGCGCCAGCCTGTATGGCGTCAGCGATCCCGTTGCACTGGCGCGCGATACCCATAAGTTCGAAGGCGATTACATGGACTGGCTGATTGGCGATCCCGACCGGGATGCTGAACGCTACGCAGCGCGCACGCCTTTGCTGCACGCTGCCAACATCCGCGTACCCGTCATTTTCTTTCAAGGTGAACTGGACGCGGTCGTCGTGCCGCAACAAACCCGCGACATGTTAAGCGCCCTGCAAAAGAACGGTATTCCTGCCAAAGCGTATTACTACCCGGACGAGCGCCACGGGTTCCGCAAAGCCAGTAATCAGGCCCACGCCCTGGAGCAGGAATGGTTGTTTTATCAGGAAGTGATGCAATCAACCCCTGACTGAACCGCTGAAGTCACCGGCGGAAAACGAAGCTGCGACTGGCGCAGCTTCGACTGCTTGGCAACTGTTGGAGATCAGGGCGAGGGGAACGTTATCGCTTGGCGATGATGTACACCGCATGGATCACACCCGGGAAATAACCCAACAGCGTCAACAGAATATTCAGCCAGAAAGCTCCGCCGAAACCGACTTGTAAAAACACACCCAGCGGCGGCAGCAGGATGGCGATGATGATGCGAATGATGTCCATGTGTTCAGTCCCCAATCAATGATGGGCTCAATCAAGCCCTACGATTAATCGACTCTGAGCGCTGTCAAAAGGTTCACTCAGTACGTTTCTACGGACAAAAAAACGCCCCGTGCCGAACGAAACAGGCACGGGGCGATGCGTTATACCGCGAGACGGTTCTTTAAATTCTGTGTGCGCCGGTAAGTCAGCCGTTACACCAACACGGCACGCCGACACTGCAACTGCGCAGTCCTGACCCTGGAAAAAGCACGGGCCAGACGCAGCAGCATTTCATCAATATTGCCTTTGCTGACGCACAGCGCCGGGGTGAACCGCAGACAATCGGGTTGCGGGGCCGTGATTAGCAAACCTTCATACAACGCCGCTTTTACGACTTCATCTGCCGAATCATCGGACAGTGTCAGGCCCCACATCAGGCCTTGCCCACGCAGTTCTCCCTGCGCATAACGATTGGCCAAGCGCCCCAGTCCCTCGTGCAAGTGTTGCCCTGCGTCGCGAACCTGTTGCAAAAAGCCTTTTTCCAATACGGTTTCCAGCACTGCGCTGCCGGCCGCTGTCATCAGCGCATTGCCGTGATGCGTGCCGCCCAGTTCGTCAGCTTCCAAGCAACATGCTTTGCCTCGTGCCAGCAATGCCGCCAGTGGCACGCCGCCACCAAGGCCTTTGCCCAGCGTGATGACATCTGCACGAATGCCGTAATTCTGTTCCGCCAGCAGGGTGCCGCAGCGCCCAATGCCGGTTTGGACTTCATCGAGAATCAGCAAAATGCCCAACTCCCGACACAGCCGTTCCACGCCTTTGAGGTAATGCTCGGTTGCCGGGATCACCCCCGCTTCGCTCTGCACCGGTTCCAGCATGATGGCCACAGTTTGAGCATCGACTGCGGCGTGCAACGCGGGTAAATCGTTGAACGGCACATTGATGAACCCCGGCAGTTGCGGCTCGAAGCGGTTATCAAACGTGCCGCTGCCCGACGCTGACATCGCGCCAAAGCTACGGCCGTGACAACTGCCGGTCGCCGTAATAATCCGGTAAGCGCCGCCACGATGCAGCTGGCCCCATTTACGCGCCAGCTTGATCGCGCCTTCATTGGCCTCGGCCCCGGTGTTCAGAAAATGCACCTGATCGCTGCCGGTGCTGTGGCACAAGCGCTCAGCCAGGTTCAGCATGCCGCGATTGAAGAACCCGGAACCGGGGTTCATCAATGACTGCGCCTGTTCTGCGATCGCCCGGGTCAACGCGGCCGGGCTGTGGCCCAGACTGTTGGCAGCCCCGCCCTGGGTAAAATCCAGGTAAGCCCGACTGTCGCTGTCCCACATCCATGACCCCTGGCCACGCACAAAAACTTGCGCTGGCCGCTCTACGCTGGGCATTAAACATTCGCGGGAGACACCGTGATTCATAGGCAAAGACTGAGGCTCAATCGCCAGCTCATCAAGGCTGGGGGATTGGCGACGCAGGTTAAACAGGTTCATGCACGCTGACCTTGTGACCATAAGCCGTTTCGATTTGCAACCGGGTGCTGGGTTTAGTCAGGGTAAATCCCTCTGCGGGGTTTTCTGCCTTGCCTATGCAAAGTAACGCTACACCCTTGCACTTTCTCTGGCTCTGTGACGCTACGAGCCCTTTGGAATGGGCGTAGACTAGGCGCCTGGCGGCTTTAGGGCCATTTCGTTTTTTAAGCATTTTCGATAAGTAATACTTATGGATTTAAAGCAACTGCGTTATTTCGTCGCGGTGTATGAAGAAGGCCATGTGGGGCGTGCTGCCGAACGTCTTTCCATCTCGCAGCCGGCCCTCTCGCAACAGATCCGCCAACTCGAACACAACCTTGATGTAAGCCTGTTCGAACGCAGCAGCAAACGCCTGTTGCCCACGCTGGCGGCGCACACCCTGTATAACCACGCGCTGCCACTGCTCGACGGGTTGCAGCGGGCCAAAGAAGCCTTGCGCAACTTTCAGGGCCAGGCCCTGCGCACGATTGCGATTGGTGTACTGCAAACGGTACACACCAGTCTGGTGCCGCAGATGTTGGAGCGCGTGCGCCAGGCGCAACCGCACTTGGTGGTGCAGATTTACGAATTGACAGGGCTGGAGATCGAGCGTCGCCTGCTCAACGGCTCGCTCGACATCGGCATCAGCTACCTGCCGCCGCGTCAGCCGGGGTTGCACGGCATGCTGTTGTACGAAGATGAGCTGCAACTTGTCATCCCGGCAGATCACCCGCTGCGTGAATTCAAGAAAGTCTCACTGACTCAAGCGGCAGAGTTACCAATGCTGCTGTTAGGAGAAGAGTTTCAGGTGCGCCAAATCTGGCAGAGCCAATTGGCCAATCTGGGCCGCCGCCCTCAGGTACAGGCGGAGCTCAACAACATGGCCGGCATTCTCGACAGTTTGCCGCACACCAAATTGGCCACGGTGCTGCCGGGACGCTCGCGTCATGAGCACGATGACAAGGCGCTATTGTGGAAACCGCTCAGCGAACCGCGGGTGCCTTTGAAAGTGGGGTTGGTGTGTCGCGATGTGCAACGTCAGCAAGCCACATTGGGGTTGCTGCGCACGCTGCTTGAGGATGTGATCCAGCAGGAAGAAACGCCGCTCTGACGTGTTTAGATCCGCTAGAGCGCTTGCTCCTACGCGGTGTAAACACCTTTCTGCGCCACAAAAAAGAAAACCCCGCCGAAGCGGGGTTTTGCAGACTGTTTCCCTGACATCCTTTTCACTCCGCCATCCTGGCAGAATCCTACGTGTCCCTGTTGTTGCTTTGAGCTTCCTGCTCGACGTCCATGTGAAGTAGATTACCGCTGGATCCAATTTAGCGATATGGACGATTGGCAGCGCGTTATGTAAGCAAATGCTTACATACACCTAAACAGCTTAAAAATGTGCTTCATCCAGCACGTACAGCGACTCGCTACCGGCCTTGACCGACGCGCTCAGCGAATGAATACGTGGCAGCAAACGCTCGAAATAGAAGCGCGCAGTGCCCATCTTGCTGACGTAGAAGGCGTCTTCGGATTCCTTGCCATGTGCTGCTTTGGCCATCAGCGCCCACATGTAGGCATACGTTGTGTAACCAAAAACTTGCAGGTACTCGACCGAAGCCGCGCCAATCTCGTTCGGATTGGATTTCGCACGTTCAAGAACCCAGGCAGTCAACGCATCAAGTGTGTCCAAAGCTGACGCCAAAGGCGCCGTGAACGCATTCAGATCGCCACAGGCCGAAGCGATGAACTGACGAATTTCATCCGCGTACAAGCGGTAATAGGCGCCGTTGTTACCCACGATCTTGCGACCCATCAAGTCCAGCGCCTGGATGCCGTTGGTGCCTTCGTAGATTTGAGTGATGCGTACATCACGCACCAATTGCTCCTGACCCCATTCACGGATGTAACCGTGACCGCCAAACACTTGCTGGCCGTGGACCGTGGTTTCGAGCCCCAGATCAGTGATGAACGCTTTGGCCACCGGCGTCAGCAATGCCACCAGGGCATCGGCCCGTTCACGGGCGCCCGGGTCATCGCTGAACTTGGCAATGTCCAGCTGATTGGCCACGTAGGTGGAAAAGGCACGACCACCTTCGTTCGACGCTTTCATGGTCAGCAGCATGCGACGCACGTCGGCGTGGACGATGATCGGGTCTGCGGCTTTGTCTTTGGCTTGAGCGCCAGTGGCAGCGCGACCTTGCAGGCGGTCGCGTGCGTATTCCACAGCGTTCTGGTACGAGCGTTCGCCCGACGCCAGCCCCTGAATACCGACCCCCAGACGCTCGTAATTCATCATGGTGAACATGGCCGCCAGGCCACGGTTGGGCTCGCCCACCAGGTAGCCGACAGCCTCATCGAAGTTCATCACGCACGTGGCCGAGGCCTGAATGCCCATTTTGTGTTCGATAGAGCCGCAGGTGACCGTATTGCGCTGACCCAGGCTGCCATCGGCATTAACCATGAATTTCGGCACCAGAAACAGCGAAATGCCTTTGGGCCCCGCCGGTGCATCCGGCAGCTTGGCCAGTACCAAATGGATGATGTTTTCGGTCAGGTCGTGTTCGCCGCCGGTGATGAAAATTTTAGTCCCGCTGATGGTGTAAGCGCCGTCAGCCTGTGGCTCAGCTTTAGTCCGGATAATCCCCAGGTCAGTACCGGCATGGGGCTCGGTCAGGCACATGGAGCCGGCCCATACGCCAGCGTACATATTCGGCAGGTAGGTAGCTTTCAGCTCGTCGCTGGCATGGGCATTAATCGACACGCACGCACCGGCCGTCAGCATCGGGTACAGGCCAAATGCGAGGCTGGAGGAGTTAATCATCTCTTCGACTTGAGCCGACACCGCCTTGGGCATGCCCATGCCGCCGAACTCGGGATCCCCGCCGACGCCTACCCAACCGCCCTCGGCGTAGGTTTTATACGCGTCGACAAAGCCAGCTGGCGTGGTTACGACAGTGTCGTTCCAATGACAACCCTCTTCATCACCGCCACGGCTCAAGGGCGCAATGCTTTTGGCTGTCACCTTGCCTGCTTCTTCAAGAATGGCTTCAACCGTTTCTGCGTCTACGGTCTCTGCCAGTGCCGGCAGTTTTGCCCACAGGGAGGCGACATCGAACACTTCATTGAGGACGAAGCGCATATCGCGCAGGGGCGCTTTGTAATCAGCCATGGCAAACCTCGTAATCGCTAACGGTGAAAGCCCGGACGGGCCACGTACAGAAGTGGCCCAGTCTAACTTAACAACGAGAGCGATACATAGGGTCGCCTAGTGACTATATGCATAAAAATAGTCACATCAAGCCGGGACTTCGCTGGTCCTGACCGCACCCCGGCGGGTTTGGCCGTAGGCAATGACGCAGTTGCGGCCAGCACTTTTCGCACTGTAGAGCGCCTTGTCCGCCGCTTTGAGCACCTCTTCCGCCGTACGCTGCTCTGGCATGCGCTCGGCGACGCCGATACTCACGGTGACCGACACACTGCTGGCCCGCGTGCCTGCACGGCGCTGGCGGCCTTGTTGGTCATCTTGCGGGCGGCTTTCCTGATTACGTAATTGAATGTTGTAGCTGGCGATGGACTCGCGCAACTCATCGAGATGCGGCATGCACTCGTCCAGCGTTTTGCCTGCGAAAACCAGCGCGAACTCTTCACCGCCGTAGCGATAGGCACGCCCCCCGCCGCCGACCTTGGACAGCTTGCTGGCGACCAGACGCAAGACCTGATCGCCGACATCGTGACCGTGGGTGTCGTTGAATCTCTTAAAATGATCGACGTCGCTCATGGCCAGTACGTAATTACGCCCCAGCCGTTGCAAGCGTTCGTTCAGAGCCCGACGCCCCGGCAAGCCGGTCAATTCGTCACGGAACGCCATTTGATACGCCTCATGCGCCACCGCGGCCGCAATCATCAACATCACCTGACCGCACATGATGTTGAGCGTGAACGGCAAGATGAAGGTTTGCGGCAACATCCAGAACAACCCTAGCAACCCCACCAATTGCGCAGCATGCAACGGTCGGGGATTGCGCCAGTACTGCCAGCCCAGCAACACAAAACCGATAAAAAACACCGGGTAAGACAACTGGATCAGGCTCATCCAGCTGCCATGCAGCGCGGGCCAGCGAATTTCGGCCAGCCAGTTCAGCAGGACCTGT
This sequence comes from Pseudomonas sp. WS 5071, assembly GCF_012985765.1. Classification (NCBI taxonomy): domain Bacteria; kingdom Pseudomonadati; phylum Pseudomonadota; class Gammaproteobacteria; order Pseudomonadales; family Pseudomonadaceae; genus Pseudomonas; species Pseudomonas sp. WS 5071. The sequence goes on from NZ_JAAQWY010000011.1 coordinate 72,630, forward strand.
GGGTAACTTTGCTCCAGCCCCAGGGCGACACTGCCCACGGCCAACAGCACCGCAAATCGCGCCACCAAGTCTTGAAACAGGTGGGTGCGCTCTTCCCAGGCCGCGTACAGGCTGTACAACAGCGGCAATAACAGTGAGCACAAATGGAACACCAAGGCGGCATCTGTGCGCACATGCCCGTTGTCACGGTAGTAATCGGTCTGGGTATCAAGCAGGAAATAGGCGATGTACACCGTCAGCATTAAAAACAGTTCGCGCTGACGCCGGTAGACCGCGCAGTAAGCACCGCCCAATAACAACACAAGGGTGGGGAGCACGTTAAACAGTGAGGTGAAAAACACATTGAGGTGTTTGACATACGCAGCCGCAAGGCCCGCTGTGAGCAGCAGAAGAGACGGTAAAAAATGACTGAAACGTGCAGCAGAAGGACGCGACAAAAGTAAAGCTCCGACCTGAACAACCAAGTAGTGGCATTGTGCCTGCTTTTACCGCAGTTAAGCACACCTGGTGACGTCCCGTTCGCCTCGGCCATAGGTTTTAACGGCCGTCAACGTAAAAGCCTTAGGGGATTTGTCGGGTTTAAATGTTGCAGGACGCGTCCGGCATCTCCTCGTCATTGCCGAGCGTGGTGCAGGCTCGGCCCACAACGAAAAAAGCCGCTTCCCCCGAAGGAGAAGCGGCTTTCAGACTGCGACCCGGCGGGGCTTAGTAGCCCAGGTCGAAGTCTTCTTCTTTCATGTCCATCAGGTTGGCAGCGCCCGACAGCATGGCCGCAACATGAGTGCGAGTGCGTGGCAGGATGCGCTGGAAGTAGAAACGGGCAGTCTGCAATTTAGCTTTGTAGAACGCCTCTTCCGACGTGCCGGCAGCCAGTTTCTCAGCAGCCAGACGCGCCATGTCAGCCCAGAAGTACGCCAGGCAGGCATAACCCGAATACATCAGGTAGTCGACCGAAGCCGCGCCCACTTCTTCACGGTCCTTCATGGCTGCCATGCCGACCTTCATGGTCAGGTCGCCCCATTCTTTGTTCAGCGCAGCCAAAGGTGCGATGAACTCCTGAACGCCTTCGTTACCTTCGTTGTTCTGGCAGAACTTGTGCACGATCTTGGTGAAGCCTTTGAGGGCTTCGCCTTGGGTCATCAGCACTTTGCGGCCCAGCAGGTCGAGTGCCTGAATGCCGGTGGTGCCTTCGTACAGCATCGAAATACGGCTGTCGCGAACGTTTTGCTCCATGCCCCATTCAGAGATGAAACCGTGGCCGCCGTAAATTTGAACGCCGTGGTTGGCGGCTTCAAAACCCACTTCGGTCATGAACGCTTTTGCAATCGGCGTCATGAACGCCAGCAGGGCGTCGGCCTTCTTCTTCTCTTCTTCATCAACGCCGTATTTCACGATGTCGACTTGTTTGGCAGTGAAGTAGACCATCGCGCGGTTGCCTTCGGCGAATGCCTTCATGGTCAACAGCATGCGACGTACGTCCGGGTGGACGATGATCGGGTCAGCGGCTTTTTCCGGGAATTTAGGACCGGTCAGCGAACGCATTTGCAGGCGATCACGGGCGTATTTCAAGCCGCCCTGGAAACCGATTTCGGCGTGGGCAAGGCCTTGCAGCGCAGTCCCCAGGCGAGCGGTGTTCATGAAGGTGAACATGCAGTTCAGGCCTTTGTTCGGCGGACCGATCAGGAAGCCGGTGGCGCCGTCAAAGTTCATCACGCACGTGGCGTTACCGTGGATGCCCATTTTGTGCTCAAGGGAGCCACAGCTCACTGCGTTGCGCTCACCAATGGTGCCATCGGCATTGGGCACAAACTTGGGCACGATAAACAGCGAAATGCCCTTCGTGCCAGACGGTGCGTCCGGCAGACGCGCCAGTACGATGTGGACGATGTTGTCGGCCATGTCATGTTCACCGGCCGAGATGAAAATCTTGGTGCCGGAAACTTTGTAGGAACCATCAGCCTGAGGCTCGGCCTTGGTGCGCAACATGCCCAGATCGGTGCCGCAGTGCGGTTCGGTCAGGCACATGGTGCCGGTCCATTCGCCGGTCACCAGCTTGCTCAGGTACGTCTCTTGCTGCTCGGGAGTGCCGTGCTCAGAGATGGTGTTCATCGCACCGTGAGACAGGCCGGGGTACATGCCCCACGACCAGTTGGCTTCACCGACCATTTCACTGACCGCCAGACCCAGCGACTCAGGCAGACCCTGGCCACCGTGCGCGACGTCATGGGCCAGGCTTGGCCAGCCGCCTTCCACAAATTGTTTGTAGGCTTCTTTGAAGCCAGTCGGGGTTTTAACGCCGGACTCGCTCCAGGTGCAGCCTTCGGTGTCACCCACACGGTTCAGAGGTGCCAGCACCTGCTCACAAAACTTGGCGCCTTCTTCAAGAATGGCGTCAACCATGTCAGGCGTAGCGTCCTGGCAAGCCGGCAGGCTCTGATAGTGCGCTTCGTAACCGAGCAGTTCGTCACGTACGAAGCGAATATCACGCAAGGGGGCCTTGTAATCAGGCATAGCGATAAACCTCTGCTGATGAATCCGGGAATGAACAACCGCGTAGAATTTGTTATTGCGGTCAAACAGGTGTTTGAAACATACGTTTACGCCCATTTATTGTCAAGCAGGCGCAATACGCCGTTCGTCCCGACGGACACACAGCAACCTGCCTTTGAAAAAAGCCATAAAACAGATGAGCGCAACAATGCCGGGGTGGCGTCTGGCTGCTTAAAGCAGCCTTGAGGATGATCCGGGGCAGACGTCGACACAGCCCGAAGCTGCGCCTATATCAGCACCCGCAAAATCAGGCGTAGGTATCGATCAACGTGCCAACCATTTCGTCAGCCGTGCGTACCACTTTGGCGCCGAGTTCGACTTGTGCTTTGCCTACGCTTAAATCAGCCACATCACTGGCAATATCAGAAAGCTGGCTACGATCAACGGCGCGCATGCGGTTGACCTGAGTATCGGAGGATTGGCTACCCAGCGAGCGATCAACCGTGGCATTGGCAATCTGCCCGGCGGCTTGATCAACCCGGTTCTGCCCGGCCTAAACGGTGCTCAGACCCGCGTAAAACGCAGTGCTTCCTGAGATTTCCATGGCGGCATGATCCTTTGAGGAGGTAATCGACCTTATTCAAGCAGACCCGATGGCAAAAGGCCCGTCAAAAAAGCTCATGGCTACTGGCCAGTCGATAGGCCACAGCAATAGGGTCAGGCTCAGTCGAGCAGGTCCAGCTGCAGGTATTGCGCGACTGCCTCGGCGGTAGGTGACTTGAGCTTCGGCACGCGTCCCAGGCAGGGTGCAGGCAAACGCTCGGCCAAGGTGGCGAGGTTCTCTTCAAGACGTGAGGTTTTCGGGTCGATGATATTGGCCACCCAGCCAGCCAGTTGCAGGCCATCCTGAGCAATGGCTTCGGCCGTGAGCAAGGCATGGCTGATGCACCCCAGCCTCACACCCACCACCAGAATCACCGGCAACCCCAGCCCCCGAGCCACATCCGACAAACTGTCCTGCCCCGACAACGGCACGCGCCAACCGCCCGCGCCTTCTATCAGGGTGAAATCGGCTTGCTGATTGAGGATGCGCTGCATCGGTTTCAATAAGGCCTGCACCGTCAACGCCACGCCCGCCTCGCGGGCCGCGATGTGCGGCGCGATGGCGGGTTCAAACGCGACCGGGTTGATCTCCTCATAGCTCAATGCAACGGTGCATTGCGCCATCAGCGCCAGCGCGTCTGCGTTGCGCAGCCCCTCAGGCGTAGCCTCGCACCCGGAGGCCACCGGCTTACCCGCTGCTGTGCTTAAACCCGCCGCGCGCGCTGCCTGTAACAGGCCTGCCGCGACCGTGGTTTTGCCCACATCGGTGTCCGTACCGGTTATGAAATAAGCAGGACTCATCGCGCTTTCTCCAAAATGCCGTAGACCACCTGATACGTCGCCGGAAGCCCTTGGGGCTGACGGAATTGTTCGTAAGCCGCCATCAGGGCCTGAAGCCGCGCCCTGCCGGTCAAGCCTTCAGGCCGACCCGGATTGAGGTTATGGGCGCCCAGGGCTTTGAGTTCATGGGTCAGATTACGCACCTGAGGGTAGTGCAGCACATGGGGCTGAGTCTGCAAGCTGTGCACCTGAAAACCACTCTCGGCGCAGAGGCGCTGGTATTGGTTGAACGCTCGAAAACGGTTCACATGGACTTGCCCGTCAACCGCCTTCCAGCTGTCCCGCAATTCGCTCAACGTACCGACACACAAGCTGGCAAAGGCAAACACCCCGCCCGGTCTGAGCACGCGCTGCGCCTCCTTGAGCACAACGTCAAAATGCTCGCACCACTGCAACGCCAGACTGGAAAAAATCACGTCGCAACTGTTGCCTTGCAACGGCAAACATTCAGCGTCCCCGGCAATGAAGTGCTGCGCTCCACCCAACGGCCGCGCATACGTCAACATGCCCTGCGCGATATCCAGTGCCACACCTTCACTGCCCGCAAACTGCTGACCCAGCACGCGACTGAAATAGCCGGTGCCACTGCCCACATCCAGCCAGCGCCGAGGGTTCAAATGAGGGGGTAATCGCCCGACCAATTCATGACCGACCGCACGCTGAAGGTCAGCCACGCTGTCATAAGAGGCTGCTGCACGCGAAAACGAAACCGCAACCAGACGTTTGTCCGGCAGGTTGCCCACACTCAGATCAGTCATCACCCAACTCGTTTAAAAAACTCTGAATCGCCGCCGCCAGTTCGTGGGGTGCTTGCAGAAGAAACGCGTGACAGGCCTGTTCCATCAGACCCACTTGGACATCGGGCAATAACGCCAGCAAATCGCTGGCCGCTTGCGCGGGCACCAGCCCGTCTTGCCCGGCGAAAACGTGAAACTGCGGCCCGTTAAACGCTTTAAGCGCCTGGCGCGTGTCCAGCGTAGCGAGCAACTCGAGCCCCGCCAGCAATGTGTCCGGCTGCGCGTTCGGTGCTCCGTTGAGCAGCAGGCTGGCCATGGCCTTGCCGTCACTGCACAACAAAGAGAAACGCTTCAACGTTGTGTTCGGCGCTTCACGAAATCCGTTGATAAACGCGTCAAACGTGGCCGGTGGCATGGCGCCTGGCCATTCTTCGGTGCTGACAAAACGCGGATTACTGGCCAGCGTCACCAACCCGCAACAACGTTCTGCTCTGCGCGCAGCCAACTCACTGGCGAGCATGCCGCCCAACGACCACCCCCCCAGCCAGACGTCTTGAGGCACAGCAGCATCGAGTTCATCGAGCCAGTCGTCCAATTGCGCGGACGCAAGCACAGGCAAGGGTTCAATTTCGACCCGCAGGTGCTCGTTCAGCCCTTGCAAGGCGGCCGCCAAAGGCTCCAGCGGCGACACACCCAGCCCCCAGCCCGGCAACAAAATCAAGCGGTCACGCATGGTCCGGCTCCACGGTTGGGCAGCAGTCGTTTAATGCGTCTAACAGTAGCTGCACGTGGGCTTCTGTGTGCGCGGCCGACAGGGTGACGCGCAAACGCGCACCGCCAACGGGCACGGTCGGCGGGCGGATGGCGGTCACCAGCAAGCCGCGCGCACGCAATTGCTGCGATACCTGCACGGCCTTCGCGCTGTCACCGATAAGGATGGGTTGAATTGGCGTAAGGCTGTCCATCAGTTGCAGGCCAATCTGCTCGGTCCCTTGACGGAACTGACGAATCAACAGGTTCACGTGCTCACGTCGCCAGTGTTCACTGCGCAGCAGTTCGAGGCTCTTTAACGTCGCGCACGCCAGCGCAGGCGGCTGACTGGTGGTGTAGATGTAAGGACGGGCGAACTGAATCAGGCTTTCGATCAACGCCTCACTGCCCGCCACAAATGCACCGCTGGTGCCGAAGGCTTTGCCAAGGGTTCCGATCAGCACGGGAACATCGTCCAGCCCCAAGCCGAAATGCTCGACAATCCCGCCGCCGGTTGCCCCCAGCGGCCCGAAGCCATGGGCATCATCGACCATCAGCCAGGCACCTTTGGCCTTGGCTTCGCGGGCCAGCGCGGGCAGGTCGGCCAGATTGCCGTCCATGCTGAACACGCCGTCCGTGACCACCAATGTATCGCCGACAGCTTTCTCCAGGCGCTTGCCCAAACTGGCGGCATCGTTGTGCAGGTAACGGTTAAAGCGCGCCCCGCTCAACAGCCCCGCATCCAGCAATGACGCATGGTTGAGGCGGTCTTCCAGCACGGTATCGCCCTGCCCGACCAGCGCTGTGACGGCCCCCATGTTGGCCATGTAGCCATTACTGAACAGCAACGCACGCGGACGACCGGTGAACTCGGCCAGCGCTTCTTCGAGTGCGTGGTGCGCACGGCTATGACCGATCACCAAATGCGATGCCCCGCCGCCGACCCCCCAACGCGAAGCGCCTTGTTGCCAGGCTTCGATAACCTGCGGGTGATTGGCAAGCCCCAGGTAGTCGTTGTTGCAAAAGGCCAGTAACGGCTGCCCGTCTACCACCACGCGTGGGCCTTGGGGGCTTTCAAGCAAAGGGCGATGGCGATAGAGGTTTTTCGCCCGGCGCGCAGCCAGACGGTCAGATAAATCAAAAGACATGCTGAGCAAGCCCCCTTGTAGCCACTGTTGCAGGCTGCGAAAAGCTGAGCGGCGGCCACCGCCGTACCGTCACAGACCCGATCTCAGCCTGCGCCAGCGCCGACCGTTGCGGTGGATGGCGTTAAACCGCAGCGTTGTAGAACTGCTCGCTGGATTTCTGATCCATCAGGGCGTGCTCGATAGCCGCTTGATGCACTTCGTCAGCATGATCTTCACGGGCCTCGGGGAGGATGCCCAGGCGACTGAACAACTGCATGTCCTTGTCCGCTTGCGGGTTGGACGTGGTGAGCAGTTTGTCGCCGTAAAAAATCGAGTTGGCCCCGGCCAAAAATGCCAGTGCCTGCATTTGTTCGTTCATGGCCTCGCGCCCCGCGGACAACCGTACATGGCTCTTGGGCATCATGATGCGCGCCACGGCCAACATGCGGATGAAGTCGAACGGGTCAACATCGTCAGCATTTTCCATCGGTGTCCCCGCCACTTTTACCAACATGTTGATCGGCACCGATTCCGGGTGCTCCGGCAAGTTGGCCAGTTGAATCAGCAAATTGGCCCGGTCATCGAGCGACTCCCCCATGCCCAGAATGCCGCCCGAGCAAATTTTCATGCCCGCATCGCGCACATAACTCAGGGTTTGCAAGCGCTCACTGTAAGTGCGGGTGGTGATGATGCTGGTGTAGAACTCCGGCGAGGTATCGAGGTTGTGGTTGTAATAGTCGAGCCCGGCGTGGGCCAGGGCTGCGGTTTGCTCCTGATCGAGCTTGCCCAGCGTCATGCAGGTTTCCAGGCCCAGCGCCTTCACGCCTTCAACCATTTTCAACACATAGGGCATGTCTTTGGCCGACGGGTGCTTCCAGGCGGCGCCCATGCAAAAACGCGTGGCGCCAATGGCCTTGGCTTTGGCCGCCTCCTCCAGCACGGCCTGAACCTGCATCAATTTCTCTTTCGCCAGCCCGGTGTTGTAGTGGCCCGACTGCGGACAATATTTGCAATCTTCCGGGCAGGCGCCGGTTTTGATCGAAAGCAGCGTCGACACCTGTACCCGGTTAGCGTCGAAATGCGCGCGGTGAACACCTTGCGCCGTAAACATCAGGTCATTGAACGGCTGGGTAAACAACGCCCGCACTTCGGCTAAAGACCAATCATGACGCATGGTGTTAAAGGTGCTGGCGCTCATCGGCGTCTCTCTTGTTTATGCTTTGGTTTAGGCCTGAAGCACGTTCTTCAGGCACGGCACGGATGGCTGGTATGTTTAAGGATGTGACATACGCTGTCAACCAAGATAAATACGGAGGTTTACATCTGGTCATTTAATGTACAGACCTGTTTGCTGTGCGATGAGCGCTCCACTGCCGGTGAAGCAGTGTGCGGGCCCTGCAAACACGAACTGCCGTGGCTGAAAACCCCGTGCCAGCGATGCGCCCTGCCGCTGTCTATGCCTGGCCTGACCTGTGGGAATTGCCTTAAACACCCGCCAGCTTTTGAATACGTACATGCCCCGTGGACCTACGACTTCCCGGTGGACAGCCTGATCCTGCGTTTCAAGCACAACAGTCGCTGGCCGTTTGGCCGCCTTTTGGCAGAACTTCTCGGCAAATCACTGCTGGATGCTTACCAACATTCACGCCCGCGCCCTGACATCCTGCTGCCCGTTCCCCTGTCCACGGCCCGGCAGCGGCAACGCGGTTACAACCAGTCCGGCATGCTGGGCAAGTGGCTCAATGAACGCCTTGATATTCCCTGCCAGGCGCACTGGTTGCTGCGCACCCTGGACACCCCGGCACAGCAAGGGCTTGACGCTAAAACCCGTAAACGCAACCTGCTCAACGCCTTCGCGCTGGCGCCTGACGCCCAAGTACGCGGGTTGCACGTGGCCCTGGTGGATGACGTGGTGACCACCGGCGCCACGGCCCAAAGCCTCGCCGTTATGTTGCTCAAGGCCGGGGCGAAACGGGTGGATGTGTACTGCCTGGCACGCACGCCAAAGCCGGACGGGCCGACTTGACGACGCCCCGGCAAGTGGGCACTTTGCCAAGCCCACCTGCCAATTGAATCAATCGTCATGCATTTGCCGACATTGCTTACGCAGCACATCGTTCGCCGCCCCCAGCGCATAGCGCTGTTGCAGCACATTGCCGAGCAGGGTTCGATCACCCGAGCCGCCAAAAGCGCCGGCATGAGTTACAAGGCTGCATGGGACGCCATTGACGAACTCAACAATCTGGCGCAAACCCCATTGGTAGAGCGCAGCGTGGGTGGCAAGGGCGGTGGCGGCGCCCGGTTGTCGGTGGCGGGCGAGCGTGTGCTGCGGCTTTATCAACGCCTGCAAGTGTTGCAAAGCCAAGTACTCGAAGCCGCGGAAGAAGCGCAAGACCTCGAGCTGCTAGGCCGCCTGATGTTGCGAACCAGCGCCCGCAACCAGTTGCACGGCACCGTGAAAACGATTCGCGGACACGGCCATTACGACCAGATTGATCTGCAACTCGGCGGCGGACTGAGCCTGCAGGCCGACATCACTCGCGACAGCACGCAGCGTTTGGAACTTGAACCCGGTACGCAGGTGGTGGCCTTGATCAAGGCAGGTTGGTTGCAGCTGATAAAGCCCGACGCAGCGGTTGCGGGCCATAACCGGTTACACGGCAGGATCGAACAGATTTTCCACGCCAACGACGGGCCAAGCGAAGTGCGCATCAGCTTGCCCAATGGCCAGACACTGTGTGCGCTGAGCGAAGCGCAACACCTCGAAACACTCGGATTGGTTGTGGGCAGTGAAGCACTGGTGCAGTTCGCGCCGACGCTGGTGCTGTTGGGGACGCCGCTTTAGCGCACCGATCGCAGTCATTTGAAACATCCCTGTCACACCCTCTGATTAAGGTGGCTGCCAAAACCGTTGCGAGGGCAGCCTGCCATGAACCTATTACAAGAAGACCAAACCACCGACCTTGAACAGATCATCGGCCTCAGCCGTCGGGGTTTCATAAGTGCGGGCGCCTTGTGTGGCGCGGCAATGTTTCTGGGCGGTAGCCTGCTGAGCCGCAGCGTGCTGGCAGACGGGGTTCGCGCAGCGTCCAGCCCGTTACTGGGTTTCAACAGTATCGACGCAGCTACCACCGACGCCATCACCTTGCCGCCCGGCTATCGCGCCTCGGTACTGATCAGTTGGGGCCAACCGTTGCAAGCGGGTGGCCCGGCCTTCAAGCCCGACGGCACCGGCACGGCGGCGCAGCAGGAAGTGCAATTGGGCGATAACAATGACGGCATGAGCCTGTTTGCATTCCCCGACGACCCCAACCGCGCACTGATGGCCATCAACAACGAATACACCAACTATCGCTACCTCTACCCCCACGGCGGACAGCCGACCTCGGCCGAAGATGCGCACAAAGCGCAGGCCAGTGAAGGCGTGTCGGTGATTGAAATTCAGCGCACGGGCGACCGCTGGCAATTTGTTCAAGGTTCGCCATTCAACCGGCGCATTCACGGCAATACGCCCATTCGCCTGAGCGGTCCCGCCGCCGGTCATGCGTTGCTCCGCACCCAGGCCGACAGCACCGGTACCCGGGCGTTAGGCACGTTTCAGAACTGCGCCAACGGTAAAACCCCGTGGGGCACGTATTTGACGTGCGAAGAAAACTTCACTGACTGCTTTGGCAGCACCGATCCGAATCAAACCTTTAACGCTGCGCAAAAGCGCTACGGCGTGGTCGCAGCCAGTAAAGACATCAATTGGCACCTGCACGACCCGCGCTTCGACCTGGCGTACAACCCCAACGAACTGAACCGTCACGGCTGGGTGGTGGAAATCGACCCGTTCGACCCGCACTCAACGCCGGTCAAGCGCACGGCACTGGGCCGTTTCAAACACGAGAACGCCGCGCTGGCTGAAACCCGCGACGGCCATGCCGTGGTGTACATGGGCGACGATGAGCGCGGGGAGTTCATTTACAAATTCATCAGCCGCGACAAGATTGACCACCAAAACCCCAAGGCCAATCGCGACTTGCTGGACCACGGCACGTTGTATGTCGCACGGTTTGACAATGGCGACAGCCAACCCGACCGGCCCAAGGGCAAAGGCCAATGGATCGAACTGAGCCACGGCAAAAACGGTATCAACGCGGGCAGCGGTTTCGCCAATCAGGCTGAAGTGCTCATCCATGCCCGCCTGGCCGCCAGCGCGGTCGGCGCCACGCGCATGGATCGGCCGGAGTGGATCGTCGTCAGCCCCAAGGACGGCCAGGTGTATTGCACCCTGACCAACAACGTTAAACGCGGAGAAGACGGTCAGCCCGTCGGCGGCCCCAACCCGCGCGAGAAGAATGTGTACGGGCAAATCCTGCGCTGGAGCGAACAGGGCAATGACCATGGCGCTGCCCATTTTGACTGGGATTTGTTCGTTGTCGCAGGCAACCCGGCCGTGCACCCTAAGCAGCCCAAGGGCGGGTCGGCCAACATCACCCCGCAAAACATGTTCAATAGCCCGGACGGCATAGGCTTTGACGACGCGGGAAGGCTCTGGATCCTGACCGACGGCGACGTCAGCAATACCGGCGACTTTGCCGGCATGGGCAACAACCAGATGCTGTGCGCCGACCCGAACACGGGTGAAATTCGCCGTTTCATGGTCGGCCCGGTTGGCTGCGAAGTGACGGGGATCAGCTTTGCCCCGGATCAGAAAACCCTGTTCGTGGGCATTCAGCATCCGGGCGAAAATGGCGGCTCTACCTTCCCCGAGAACCTGCCCAACGGCACGCCGCGCTCCTCGGTAATGGCCATCAGCCGCGAAGACGGTGGCATTGTCGGCGCGTGAGGAAAACACCCGGGGGGGCAATGGATATCTATCGCCCCCTGTTCAGCTGTCTGCGCTAACATGCGGGGCCGGACGCGGCAGCCTGCTGCGCGCAGGAGTCAGCATGTCTCATCCGTTTGCAACACTTACCCCCGATCTGGTGCTCGATGCCGTTGAAAGCATCGGTTTTCTCAGCGACGCCCGCGTGCTCGCGCTCAACAGTTATGAAAACCGCGTGTACCAAGTTGGCATTGAAGGCTCGGAACCGCTGATCGCCAAGTTCTACCGCCCACAGCGCTGGACCAACGAAGCCATTCTCGAAGAACACCGTTTCACTTTTGAACTGGCCGACTGTGACGTGCCGGTGGTCGCACCGTTGATTCACAACGGCGAAAGCCTGTTCGAACACGCCGGTTTCCGCTTCACCCTGTTCCCCCGCCGCGGCGGCCGTGCGCCAGAGCCGGGCAACCTCGATCAACTTTATCGACTCGGGCAATTGCTCGGCCGCCTGCACGCGGTCGGGGCAACCAAACCGTTCGAACACCGCGAAGCCCTGGGTGTGAAGAACTTTGGCCATGACTCCCTGACAACCTTGCTTGAAGGCAACTTCATACCCCGCAGTTTGCTCCCGGCCTACGAGTCCGTGGCACGTGATCTGCTCAAGCGCGTCGAAGATGTATACGCCGCCACGCCCCACACCAACATCCGCATGCACGGCGATTGCCACCCCGGCAACATGATGTGCCGCGACGAGGTGTTCCACATTGTCGACCTGGATGACTGTCGCATGGGGCCTGCGGTGCAGGACCTGTGGATGATGCTCGCCGGGGATCATCAGGAATGCCTGGGGCAGTTGTCCGAATTGATGGACGGCTACAGCGAATTCCATGATTTCAACCCGCGTGAACTGGCGTTGATCGAGCCGCTGCGCGCCCTGCGCCTGATGCATTACAGCGCCTGGCTGGCAAGGCGCTGGGACGATCCGGCGTTCCCCCATAGCTTTCCGTGGTTTGGTACCGAACGCTATTGGGGCGATCAGGTGCTGGCCTTGCGCGAGCAATTGTCAGCATTGAATGAAGAACCGCTGAAGTTGTTTTAACCGCCCTGACACTGCGTTGCCGCCGCCCCGGACTGAGAAGGTTTTCGCAGCCTCGGGCGGCGGTAGCAAAATCCTGTCTGCCCCTGCCTTTCACACGACACCTTGGTAAAACCTGCTTACACTCTTGCCCTCACAGTGTCTGACAGTTGTTCACGCAAGGATTTCGCATGCAAGCCGCCAACCCGCGCCACGGGTACATTCTGGGCCTTAGCGCCTACATCATCTGGGGCCTGTTCCCCATCTACTTCAAGCTGCTGGCCAGCGTTCCCGCCGCAGAAATCATCGTCAACCGCGTGCTCTGGTCCGCTCTGTTCGGCTCGTTGCTGTTGCTGGTGTGGAAGCATCCCGGGTGGTGGCAAGAACTGCGCGACAACCCCAAGCGCCTTGCTGTGCTGACCGTCAGCGGCTTGCTGATTGCAGCCAACTGGCTGACCTACGTGTGGGCGGTCAACAATGACCGGATGCTGGAAGCCAGCCTCGGGTATTACATCAACCCGCTGGTCAACGTGCTGTTGGGCATGTTGTTACTGGGCGAGCGTCTGCGTCGGTTGCAGTGGATCGCCGTAGGGTTGGCGGCAGTCGGCGTGGCACAGCAAGTGTGGCAAGTGGGCAGCCTGCCCTGGGTGTCGCTGGCCCTGGCGTTGACCTTTGGCTTTTATGGACTGATCCGCAAACAGGCGCCGGTCAAGGCATTGCCCGGCCTGGTGGTTGAAACCTGGATTCTGGTGCCGATTGCCATAGGCTGGCTGCTGATGCACCCCGAAGCCAACAGCGCGCACGCCGAATTCTGGGCCAGCTCAGAAGCCTGGCTGCTGGTGGCCGCAGGCCCGGCAACGCTAATCCCGCTGGTGTGTTTCAACGCAGCGGCACGGCATTTGCCCTACACCACGCTGGGTTTCATGCAGTACTTGGCACCCACGCTGGTGCTGATTCTGGCTGTCACACTGTACGGCGAGCACTTGTCTGAAAGTACCCTGATCGCATTCATGTTCATTTGGGCGGGGTTGCTGGTGTACAGCATCGATGCGTGGGTCAACCTGCGCCGCCGCGCCTGATCAAAAAACGTACACTTCGTTGCAGGCCATACCGCCTATGGCCTGCAACGATGTTTCCAACGGTTATCCACAGGCAGGTGCAGCGTTTCATGGGATAACCTTTCGCCTTATTCCTCTGTGCGTAACTTCAACTCAACCAGTAGTTCATCGGCGAGGGTTTCCAAACGTTGTTGCAGCACCTCCAGCGACAGCGTCAGCGGCACTGCCAGAATGGCTTCGGCATGAAACAACGGTTCATTGCTCATGGGCGCCGGGCGCACCTCAGTCACCAGTCGCTCCAGACTGACGTCATGCTCAGTTAGCACCTTCGTGATATCACGCACGATCCCCGGGCGGTCGTTGCCGACCAAGTCCATGGCGATGGGCTTCCAGGTGCAGGCCTGCTCAATCCCGCTTTCCGCCACCAACACCCGAATACCTTCCGCTTCCAGCGCCATGAGCGCATCCACAAGCGCTTCGTACGTTTCAGCACTGACTCCGACACGCAAGATCCCGGCGAACTGTCCGGCCATGCGCGACATACGGCTCTCCAGCCAATTGCCGCCATGCTCGGCAATGCACTGGGCGATGCGCTCGACCTGACCCGGTTTGTCCGGGGCAAAGACCGTAATCACGAGATGGTTCATGGCGCCAACACTCTGAAAAGATGTCGATTGAGTATAGGCAACCCTGCGCAATCCGCGTGGCCGGCTACAGTGGGCTGCGCACCGGCTCTTTCAGCATCCGGGCAGTGAACTCAGCGGCACGAAAACAGCGCCAGCGCATTAAATTGTGTACTGTTTTTAGAATTATCTGGAACAACCTGTGTGTTTCTTGAGAACATCCTGTTCTTCTACATGACCAAACCCGTAAAAATGGTCGTGGAACGACGTGATTAGTCTGATTTTCACATCTGCAATTGATCATGTAGTATGCCCCGGCGACCACTACATAATTCGTAACACGGTCCGCCAAAGCGTCTGCAATACCCCGTACAACCCCGCAAGCATGAGCCACGCGGTGTTTTAAGAAGCGCTCCAGGCTTTAAATAAAAATGAGTGAGGCAAGCAATGACTGAACACGTTCACGTCGGTGGCCTGCAGGTCGCCAAAGTCCTGTTCGACTTCGTAAACAACGAAGCTATCCCCGGTACCGGTCTGAATGCCGACCAGTTCTGGGCCGGTGCCGACAAGGTTATTCACGACCTGGCACCCAAGAACAAAGCACTGCTCGCCAAACGCGATGATTTGCAGGCGCGGATCGACGCCTGGCACCAGGCTCAGGCTGGCAAGGCCCATGACGCCGTGGCTTATAAAGCCTTCCTCCAAGACATTGGGTATCTGCAGCCAGAAGCCGCGGATTTCCAGGCAACGACGCAAAACGTCGATGACGAAATCGCCCGCATGGCCGGCCCGCAGTTGGTGGTGCCCGTAATGAATGCGCGCTTTGCCCTCAACGCGTCGAACGCCCGTTGGGGTTCGCTGTATGACGCGCTGTACGGCACCGATGCCATCAGCGAAGCCGATGGTGCTGAAAAAGGCAAAGGCTACAACAAGGTACGCGGCGACAAGGTGATTGCCTTCGCCCGCGCCTTCCTCGACGAGGCCGCGCCGCTGGCCAACGGCTCCCACGTCGACTCGCTGGGTTATGCCGTGGTCAACGGCGCCCTGCAGGTGGCCCTCAAGGGCGGCACCAGCAGCGGCCTGCGCGACGCAGCGCAACTGATCGGCTACCACGGCGAAGCCGCCGCACCGACCGCCGTGCTGCTCAAACACAACGGTCTGCACTTTGAAATCCAGATCGACGCCTCAAGCCCTGTCGGCCAGACCGATGCCGCTGGCGTCAAAGACGTGCTGATGGAGGCCGCGCTGACCACCATCATGGACTGCGAAGATTCCGTGGCCGCCGTCGATGCTGACGACAAAGTGGTGATCTACCGTAACTGGCTGGGCCTGATGAAGGGCGATCTCAGCGAGCAAGTGTCCAAGGGCGGCCAGACCTTCACCCGCACCATGAACCCTGACCGTGAGTACACCGCACCCAATGGCGGTTCGGTGAGCCTGCACGGCCGTTCGCTGCTGTTCGTGCGCAACGTGGGTCACTTGATGACCATCGACGCGATCCTCGACAAAGATGGCAATGAAGTGCCGGAAGGCATCCTCGACGGCCTGATTACCAGCCTCGCGGCGATCCACAGCCTCAATGGCAATACCTCGCGCCGCAACAGCCGCACGGGTTCGGTTTACATCGTGAAACCGAAAATGCACGGGGCTGAAGAAGCGGCGTTTACCAACGAGCTGTTCGGGCGCATCGAAGACGTACTGAACCTGCCGCGCAATACCCTTAAAGTCGGGATCATGGACGAGGAGCGCCGCACTACGGTCAACCTCAAAGCCTGCATCAAGGCTGCCAGCGAGCGCGTGGTGTTCATCAACACCGGCTTCCTGGACCGCACCGGCGACGAAATTCACACGTCGATGGAAGCCGGCCCGATGGTGCGCAAGGCCGACATGAAAGCCGAGAAGTGGATTTCGGCCTACGAGAACAACAACGTCGATGTCGGCTTGAGCACTGGCCTGCAAGGCCGTGCCCAAATCGGTAAAGGCATGTGGGCCATGCCGGACCTGATGGCCGCGATGCTCGAGCAGAAAATCGCTCACCCGCTGGCGGGCGCCAACACCGCCTGGGTGCCGTCGCCGACGGCCGCTGCGCTGCACGCGTTGCACTACCACAAGGTCGACGTGTTCGCCCGCCAGGCCGAACTGGCCAAGCGCGCCAAAGCGTCGGTGGACGACATTCTGACCATCCCGCTGGCCGTGAACCCGCAGTGGACGCCCGAGCAGATCCAGAACGAACTGGACAACAACGCGCAAGGCATCCTGGGTTACGTGGTGCGCTGGATCGATCAGGGCGTGGGCTGTTCGAAGGTGCCGGACATCAATGACATCGGCCTGATGGAAGACCGCGCGACGCTGCGAATTTCGAGCCAGCACATCGCCAACTGGCTGCGTCACGGCATTGTGAACGAGGCACAGGTCATGGCCAGCCTCAAGCGCATGGCACCCGTGGTGGACCGCCAAAACGCCAACGACCCCCTGTACCGCCCGCTGGCCCCGGACTTTGACAGCAACATCGCCTTCCAGGCGGCGGTCGAACTGGTGATCGAAGGCACAAAACAGCCCAACGGCTACACCGAGCCCGTGCTGCATCGTCGTCGCCGCGAGTTCAAGGCTAAAAATGGTCTGTAACTAAGCGTTAGCTGCGTGTGATAAACAACCCCGGCCCTTTGAGCCGGGGTTTTTTATGGCCTGCTAATCTATGCGCAACTCACGCTTGATCAGTTTGATCAGGTGCCCGGTGTCGAAGGGTTTGAGCAAAAAATCCAGCACGCTAAGGTGCATCGCGGCAATGGTGTCGCGTACACCGGCATCGCCGGACATGATAATCACCGGCAGATTGGCCCACTGTGAATTGCGCACCGTACGGATCAAGTGCAAACCGTCATCTTGAGGCAGGCGTAAATCGGTGAGGATCAAGCCAATGGTTTTATCGGCCATCAGTGCCTTCAGGGCATCTTCGGAAGTGCCCGCCTTGACCGATGGTATGCCATGCATCTGTAACAATTCGCACAGCAGATCGCAGGCCAGCTGATCGTCTTCGACCACCAATACCCGCTGTGTCGGCTGAGCGCGAGCAGGCGCTTTCATCACCTCAATCAGGGCTTCCCGTTCGGCGTCGCTCAATATGTCGTGTTCGGTCATACGGTTCTCAAACGGGGCTAAACAGTCAAATATCCTACTGGGGCTGTCAGCTTTTCGTCAGTCTCAGCCTCAATGTGCGCTCGCCACACGGCATTTCCAAGCCTTGCAACGCAATTTACAGACCTGATTTCTGTGAAGTGATTCAAATATGCCAATAGGCCATTATCCCGGCCTGCCCTGCCATAGACTTACGTCCAATGGGCACGTGGCCGAAGACAACCGAGCATGAGACACATCAAGACGACAGGGGGCTGTACCCCGGCATAACAACAACGGTCAGACATGCGGTAACGGTCAATGAGTAAATCGGATGCGTTTCTCCAGGCAGGAAAAACCGCGGTGTTGCAGAACATTCACGGCACCATGCAGTTTTTGCAGCGATTCCCGCCCTTCAACCAAATGGAAAATGCCCACCTGGCGTTTCTGGTCGAGCAGTGCCAATTGCGCTTCTATGGGCCTGGCGAAAGCATCATTCGACCCGCTGATGGTCCGGTTGAGCATTTCTACATCGTCAAGCAAGGGCGCGTGGTGGGCGAGCGCACGCATGTCGGCCGTCAAGAAGCCGAGACCACGTTTGAAATCACCGCAGGCGAGTGCTTCCCCCTCGCGGCCCTGCTGGGCGAGCGGGCCACCCGCACTGAGCACCGTGCCGCCGAAGACACCTTCTGTCTGCAATTAAACAAGCCCGCTTTTATCAAACTGTTCGCCCTGTCCGAAGAGTTTCGTGACTTCGCCCTGCGCGGGGTCAGCAGCTTGCTGGACAAGGTTAATCAACAAGTTCAGCAAAAGGCCGTTGAAACCCTCGGCACGCAATATTCGCTCAATACCCGGCTGGGCGAACTGGCCATGCGCCATCCCGTCACGTGCCTGCCTGCAACAGCCCTGCGCGAAGCCGTGCGGCTGATGCATGAGCAACAAGTGGGCAGCATCGTGGTGGTGGACGAACGCAAGGCGCCGCTGGGGATTTTCACCCTGCGCGATTTACGCCAGGTGGTGGCCGCCGGCACCCAGGATTTCGAACACGCCATCGAACTGCACATGACACCGGGGCCGTTCTACTTGTCCCCCGACCACAGCGCGTTCGATGCGGCGATCGCCATGACCGAACGCCACATTGCCCACGTGTGCCTGGTCAAAGACCAGCGCCTGTGCGGCGTGGTGTCCGAGCGCGACTTGTTCTCCCTGCAACGGGTGGACCTGGTGCACTTGGCGCGCACCATTCGCCATGCCCCACGGCTGGACAACCTGATCAGCCTGCGCGGCGAGATCGGTCAGTTAGTGGAGCGCATGCTGGCCCACGGCGCTTCGTCGACTCAAATCACCCACATCATCACCCTGCTCAACGACCACACCGTGTGCCGCGTGATCGAGCTGGTGCTGGCCGAGAAGGGCGATCCCGGCGTGCCCTTTACCTGGTTGTGCTTCGGCAGCGAGGGCCGTCGCGAGCAGACACTGCACACCGATCAGGACAACGGCATCCTGTTCGACGCGGCCGATGCGGCGCAGGCGGCCGAGATTCGTCAGCGCTTGCTGCCCATCGCCCAGCTCATCAACACGCACCTGGCAGCCTGTGGCTTCACCCTGTGCAAAGGCAACATCATGGCGGGCAACCCCGACCTGTGCTTATCCCGAGCCGAATGGGCGCGCCGCTTCGCAGCCTTCATCCGCGAAGCGACCCCCGAAAATCTGCTAGCGTCGAGCATCTACTTCGACCTGCGCGTGGTGTGGGGCGACGAAAGCGGCTGCCAGCAGTTGCGCCGCGGGATACTTGAGCAAGTGGCTGACAATCGCCTGTTCCAACGCATGATGGCCGACAATGCCTTGCGCCATCGCCCGCCCGTGGGGCGTTTCCGTGAGTTTGTACTCGAGCGCAAAGGCAGTGACAAAGCCACCCTTGACCTTAAAGTGCAAGGCCTGACGCCCTTTGTGGACGGCGCCCGGTTACTGGCGCTGGCCCATGGCGTGGAGGCCATCAACACCCTGGAGCGTTTGCGCCAACTGGTGGCGCTCGGCGTCATTGAAGCGCTGGACGGCGCGGCATACGAAGAGGCGTATCACTTCATCCAGCAAACGCGCATGCAACAGCACCAGTTGCAAACGCGGGAAAATCGACCGTACTCCAACCGCGTCGACCCGGACCGCCTCAACCAGCTCGACCGCCGCATCCTGCGCGAAGCGCTGCGTCAGGCCCAACGACTGCAAAGCAGCCTGGCGCTGCGGTATCAGCTATGAGCCTGTTCTCGTGGTTGCTGCCGCGCAAAACCCCGGTGTTGAGCCTTGAACAGCAAGAACGTCTGCTGCAATTGCCCCCCTCGCCAGGGTTGGGCGAGACCTCATTGCGCAGCCAGCGCTGGGTAGTGGTCGATCTGGAGACCAGCGGCCTGAACCTCAACCGTGACCAAGTGCTGTCGATTGGCGCGATGATGATTGAGGATGGCGCCATTGATCTGGGCCAAGCGTTTGAGCGCACGTTGCTGCGCACCCACAACCCGCTGAGCCCCAGCGTGTTACTGCATGGTTTGGGGCCGGAGGCAATTGCCGCCGGCTGCGACCCCGCCGATGCGCTGCTCGACTTCATGGCCTTTGTGGGGGACAGCCCTCTGCTGGCGTTCCATGCCCCATTTGACCAGCACATGCTGGGGCGGGCCTTAAAAGACAGCCTGGGGTATCGCTTGCAACACCCGTTCATGGACGTCGCGGCACTGGCACCTATGCTGTGCCCACAAGCCGACTTGCGTGACGCGGGGCTGGACCACTGGGTCAGGCACTTCAACTTGCAGGTTGAAGACCGCCATAACGCCAGTGCCGACGCGCTGGCCACTGCCGAACTGGCGCTGATCCTGTTCAGCCGGGCCCGCGCCCAACACCTCGACAGCCCCCTGGCTCTGCAACAGCGACTGAATCAGTGGCAACGGCGCAAGCAGATGCACAGCTTTTAACCGGTTGCGGTGTCGCTGCGCCCCGGCAGCGACGGCGACCACCGCCCACTCCCCGCCATCCGATGAGCGTCAATTGCGCATGGCTTTTGGCTCTGACACAATCGCGAATAATTATCGTTAGTTAAAACGCGCAGTCGGTGATGCCTTTGTCGTCAGTCCAAAATCCCCACAGTGAGCTGGTTGGAGCGCTGTATCGCGACCATCGCAGCTGGTTGCTGGCGTGGTTGAGGCGCAATGTGGCCTGTCCGCAACGGGCCGAAGACTTGAGCCAGGACACCTTCGTGCGCCTGCTCGGCCGAACCGAACTGCAACCGCCCCGTGAACCCCGCGCTTTTTTGGCCGCCATTGCCAAAGGCCTGTTGTTCGACTACTTCCGGCGCGCCGCGCTGGAACAGGCTTACCTCAACGAATTAATGCTGATACCCGAAGCCGAGCAGCCCTCGCCTGAAGAACAACAATTGATCCTCGAAGACCTCAAGGCCATTGATCGCTTGCTGGGCAAGCTGTCGAGCAAGTCCCGCGCAGCCTTTCTTTACAGCCGCCTCGACGGCCTGACCCACGCCGAAATCGCTGACCGTCTGGGCGTGTCGGTGCCTCGGGTACGCCAGTACCTGGCCCAAGGCATTCGCCAGTGCTACATCGCACTGCATGGCGAACCGACATGAGTCAGGCCAACAGCAAACCGGTGTCCGCTCGCGTGCTCGACGCTGCCATTGCCTGGCAGTTGTGCCTGGACTGCGGCAACGGCAGCGACGTTGAACAGGCCGAATTCGCCAAGTGGTACGCCGCCAGCGAAGAACACGCCCGCGCGTGGCTGCAACTGGGCATGCTCGACCATCGCTTCAGCACAGCCAGCATCCCGGCCCGCAATGCCTTGCTCAACGCACGGCACACCGCCCACCAACGCCTGCGCAAAGTCGGCAGCGGGCTGGCCAGCCTTGCACTGGTAATCGGACTGACTGTACTCGCCGGTAAAAATTACCTGCCGATGGACTACTGGATGGCCGATCAGCGCACCGCCACCGGCGAACAGCGCGTGGTAACACTTGCCGACGGCACCCTGCTCAACCTCAACACCCACAGCGCCGTGGACGTACGGTTTGACGAACGCACACGCCTGATCGTGCTACATGAAGGCGAAATCATGGTGCAAACCGGCCACAACGATGCCCGCCCGTTTATCGTCAAAACCCGCGATGGCAGCCTGCGCGCTTTGGGCACCCGGTTTCTGGTCAAGCGCGAAGACGACGGCACCCGCCTCAGCGTCCTGCAATCGCGGGTCGCCGCGCACCCCGAAAGCACCCCGGACGAAACCGTTTATAACGAAGGCCAGCAAGTGCTGATGCACCGCGACGGGCTGGGCCAGCGAGTTGCGCTGGCTCCCGGCGCAGACGCCTGGACCCGCGGCATGCTGGTGCTCGACAACGTGCGCCTGGCCGACATGGTGCGCGAGCTTAACCGCTACCGCCGCGGCCACCTGGGCGTTGACCCGGACGTCGCTGACCTGCGCATTACGGGCACATTCCCGCTCAACAACATTGAATTGGCGCTCAATGCATTGCTGCCCACCCTCCCGGTGCACATCACCCAACACACCCCGTGGTGGGTCACGGTCAGCGGCAAGCCTGAGGCCCAGTGATCGGCACAGCGCTACCGGTTATCGCTCTATAGCCGATTGATCCTGCAGGTTTCTGCCCCGAGGCTAAGCTCGTGCGCGCTGTTCGCAGCGAACACATTTACTAGCCGAGGAAGGATCCATGCCGCTATTACCTGAGTTGCGCAGTCACTCCATCGTTTTTTTGTACCCCGGCCAAGGGGGGAGCCCGCAGGGGAGCATGCAAGCGTTGTACAGCGTCAGTGACGAGACCCGACAAACCATCGATGAGGTGATAGCAGCCGTCGACGGCGTGGTCGAAGAGCGTCACCAACGGGGTCACGCCATCGCCCCCGGCATGGTGCGCGAGGTGTTGCTCAGCCCGGACACCGGCACCGTACTGCCTTACGGGCTCAAGCAGCTTGCTCTGTACACCAGTGCCGTAGCCATGACCCGCGTTTTGCGCCACGCCGGTATTGAACCGGATGCCGCGCTCGGAGAAAGCTTCGGAGAAATCGCCGCTCGGGAATGTGCTGGCAACGTAACCGTTACCAACGGCGCCCGCACGGCCTGCGCGTTGAATGACGCGTACTACGCGGTGCTGAATCAGGGCGACATGTTGCTGGTAAACGCCAGCGAAGCACACACCCTCGCCGTGCTGCGCCAAATCAACCATCCCGAGCTGAGTCTGGCCACCGTAAATTCCCCGACCCACACGGTGGTCAGCGGCCCCCACGACGCATTGCAAGCCATGATTGATGCCACCCCGGCGGGTACGCCGCCCCCGCGCGAACTGGGCATCGGCTATGCCTCGCACCACCCGCAGCACACCGCCATCAAACAGGCGGCGTTGCGCAGCATGCCAGGCATTCCCCAGACGCCGCTCAAGCTGGCGCTCTACTCAACCGTGCAGCAACGTGCCTACACCCCGCAGGATGATCTGGTCGAAGGGTTTTCAGACAACACGATAAAACCCTGCCACCTGCCCAATACCCTGAACGCGTTGGCACGTGCCATCCCAAACCCGGTCTTCATCGATTTGGGCAGCAACGGCTACATGGCCCGTTGCGTCAGCAAAATCCTGCCCGGTGCGCAGACCTATGCGCCACTGACCCAAAACGCGCTTGACCTGCGGGCCGACCTCACGCGCCAGCGATAAGCGCACGTGCTGGCGCAGGCCGGTTAACAGCCAGCGCCAGCTTTACCAACGCGCTCAAACTTAATGCAGATTATTTTCAATTGAGCCCTATCACTTTTTAACCCTCGTTCGGCATACAGGCATTGAGAAACATTTCCATTCAGGAATTTGCCGAATGTCCCGTACCCTCGACACGTTATTGCGCCCCAGCCTGCTAGCCGTCGCTATTGCGTTCAGTGTTCCGTTGACCAGCAGCGTGCTGATGGCTGCCGAATACAGCACCACCGCCCGCAGTTACAACCTGCCCGCCGGGCCGCTGGCCTCGACCCTGAACCAGATCGCCAGTCAGGCCGGGATCACGCTGGCCATCGACGCGTCCTGGTTGGCAGGCAAAACCTCGGCGCCCGTCAACGGCCAGTTTGAACCGACCACGGCGTTGCGCGAGGCGTTGCAAGGCAGCGGGTTGCAGTTGCAACAAACTGGCAGCGGCGCGTACACCCTGCTCCCTATTGAAGAAGGCACCCTGACCCTGGGCGATGTGAACATCAACGCCACGGCCGTGGCCGAAGGGTCCGAGGCGGCAGGTTATGTCAGTGAAAACGTCAACAATGTCGGCGCGTTGGGCGGGATGAAACTGCAAGACGCGCCCTATTCCATGAGCGTGACCTCTCAGGACTTTCTGAAAAATACGCAAGCCACTTCGCTGGATGACGTGTTTAAACGCAACCCCTTCACCCAGGTGTTTTCTCCCACAGGGGCGGGTTATGCCAGTGCCGTGAACATCCGGGGGTTCAGCGCACCGGGCAACTTGAGCATTGCCAACGACGGCCTGCGGTTTTCGACCCTGGCCGACGCCGGTAACTTCCTCGAAGAAACCGAACAACTGGAGGTCGTCACCGGCCTTACCGGGTTTCTGTACGGGCCTGCGTCGCCCGGTGGCCTGGTCAACTACGTGCTCAAGCGCCCCACCTACCACACGTACCGCAGCGTGACGCTGGGCAATGCGGGCGGGGATAACTATTACCTGCACGGCGATTTCGGCGGCAAGCTCGACGACGAAGGCCAGTTCGCCTATCGCTTGAACCTGCTGACCCAAGATGGCGAAACCGCCATCGACATGCAGAAACGTCGCCGCGAGTTGATCAGCCTCGCTGTGGACTGGAACGTCAGCGACGACCTGCAAATCCAGTTCGACGCCTCGCATAAAAAGACCCAAGTGCGCGGTTTGACCAGTTACTGGTATTTCAGCGATCAAGCGCTGCGCCCACGGGCCTCGGTGCTGGCTAACGACAAACTGTACAGCCAGCGCTGGTCGTTCTCGGACAACGAAACCGACAAGGGCGGCGTTCGCGCCAAATGGCGCTTGAACGACACCTTCACCCTGCGAGCCGCCTTCGCCGCGCAACAATTCACCGAAGAAAACACCTACACCGGGCCGACCGTGTCCAGCGCCGGTGTTTACACCCAGCCGCTGTACGCCTTCGCGCCCATCGAGCACCAGGAAAACTCCGGGTATCTGTTCCTCGACGCCGCCTTCAACACGGGCGCTATCGGCCACCAGATGACCCTCGGTTATCAAGGCAACAACGCCCGCGTGCGCATGTACGAGGATCACATCCCGCCAGCAGGCATTCAGTATGCCGATGTCGGCGGCGGCCCCCTGCCGTTCGGAACCGCCGAGCAAGTGGGCAAACCTTCGTATTCCATCGGGCATGGCAAACAGCGGTTGGCCAACACGACCGAGACCAACAACGTCCTGATCGGCGACATCATCACCTTCAACGATCAATGGTCGAGCATCCTGGGGCTCACCCGCACCCAGATAAAGTCCTACGCCAATGACTTCGTGTACTCCGCCACGGACAAGAAAACCCGTTACGACGCCACGAAAACCTCCCCCAGCGTGTCGTTGATCTACAAGCCCGTGCCCTGGCTGACCACATACGCCACGTACATCGAGGGGTTGCAGGCGGGCGGCACGGCGCCGTACAACGCCATCAACGTGGGCGAAATTTTCGCGCCGCAAGTCAGCAAGCAATACGAAGTGGGCGCCAAAGCGACGGTGGGCGAAACCTTGCTCACCCTTGCGCTGTTCAACATCGAAAAGCCCAATGGCTTTCTGAATGAGTCAATGGTCTACAGCGAAAGCGGCAAACAGGTGAACAACGGCCTGGAGTTCAGCGTGACGGGTAAGGTCACGCCCGAACTGACCGTGGTCGGCGGCTTCACCCTGCTGGACCCGAAAATCAAAGACGCCAACGTCAAGGCCAACGACGGCAATGCACCGGTCGACGTGGCCAAGCAACTGGCCAAGGTCTACGCCGAATACGACATCAACGCGGTGCCCGGCCTGGCGCTGACCGGCGGTGCGTTCTACACCGGCAAGCAATACACCGACGAAGCCAATGACTACCAATTGCCCTCGTTCACCACGTTTGACGCCGGCGCGCGCTACCGCATGAAAGTCTCGCAGAACGACCTGACCTTGCGCATGAACGTCAGCAACCTGGCCAACAAAGACTACTGGCTCAACAGCCACTACCTGGGTGATCCGCGTACCGTACAGTTCTCGGCGCAGCTGGAGTTCTAATCACCTCGCACGCCCTCACCGGGCTGAAGTCTCGATAAACGGGCTGCCCGGCGACCCCTCGCAGCCTGCGTCATTTTTGGAATGTCATGAAAAGCAAAACCATCCGTCGCTGGTCCTTTATCCACACGTGGACCAGCCTGATTTGCACCGCATTTTTGCTGTTGCTGGCGCTGACCGGTTTGCCGCTGATTTTTCATCACGAAATCGATCACCTGTTGGGCAATAGCCCGCAACTGCGGGAGATGCCCGCCGATACCCCGCGCCTGAACCTGCAACAGCTGGTCAAGGCCGCCGAGGCACACCGGCCCGGGGAGGTCATGCAGTACTTCGGCAGTGAAGACGATGAACCCAACGCGGTGATCGCCATCATGGCTGCCACGGCGGGCACCGAGCCCAATTCCTCACACACCTTCATGCTCGACGCCCGCACCGGCGAAGCTCTGGAAATGCCGTCGGCCAATGGCGGGATCATGATGGTCATGCTGCGCCTGCACGTGGACATGTTTGCCGGGCTGCCGGGCAAGCTGTTGCTGGCGTTCATGGGGGTTGTGTTCGTGCTGGCAATTGTCTCGGGCGCTGTGTTGTACCTGCCGTTCATGCGCCGCCACACCTTCGCCACGGTGCGCACCGAAAAATCCACGCGCCTGCGCTGGCTCGACCTGCACAACCTGATTGGCGTCGTGACGCTGACCTGGGCCTTGGTGGTCGGCGTCACGGGTGTAATAAGCGCCTGCGCCGACTTGATCATTGCCGCCTGGCGCACCGAAAGCCTCACGGCCATGGTCGAGCCTTACCGCGACGCGCCGCCCTTGACCCAACTGGCCCCGGCCACGCACCTGCTGGACATCGCCGCCACCGCCGCCCCCGGCATGCGCCCGGACTTCATCGCCTTCCCCGGCACGCGTTTCTCCAGCGAGCACCATTACGCGGTATTCATGAAAGGCAGCACGCACCTGACCTCCCACTTGCTCACGCCGGTGTTGATCGACGCCAGCACCCTGAAGGTGACGGCGGTGGGTACGCGCCCGTGGTACATGGACGCCATGGGCATGTCCCAACCGTTGCACTTCGGGGACTACGGCGGTATGCCGATGAAAATACTCTGGGCGGCCCTCGACCTGCTGACCATCATCGTCCTGGGCAGCGGCTTGTACCTGTGGTGGGTGCGCCGCAACGCCGCGAAGGAGAACGCCCGATGAAGCCGCGTCAGTCGAATTTCTGGAAAGTGTTCTCCGTGCCGCTGACCATCGGCGTGCTCAGCGCCATGGGCCTGTTCAGCGCGTTGCTGGACGACGGGGCGTGGGACGTATTGAGCTGGATAGGCCTGGGCATACCGGTGTGGATCAGCGCGCGCGGGTTGCTTAAGCGGTGAATGGCGCGCTGTCCGATGAGCGGTCTAAACCCTATTCGTTCTGAGAGTATCCGCCTGCCCGTTAGGACCTTTATTAATGAGCTGAAGCCCTCCGAGGCCTGCCTCGACCCTCAAAGCAATCCGGAACCCTGACGCGAACTAAGGCGTGCACACGTGCAAAACCCGGCCAGATCGCTGCATAGGCACTCGCCGGGTTAAGCCGTAATGGGCAGTGGTTAATCCTGACGGCATGGTTATCTGGCACCCTGCCCGGTCAATGTCTAGGCTGAGCTCACTTCCACTCGTTAGAGACCCCGCCATGTCCACCCCGAGCATGACCCTCTTTTCCCACGTGGCTTCGCCGTTTGGGCGCAAGGTGCTGGTATTGCTGCACGAAACCGGTCAACAAACGCGTGTCACCTTGCACCCCGTAACGCTCTCGCCCACCGCACCCGACGATACGTTCAACAAGGCCAACCCATTAGGCAAAGTGCCCGCTTTGCAGTTGGCCGACGGCTCGGTGATTCATGACAGCCGTGTGATTCTCGATTACCTCGACCAACAGCACGTGGGCAACCCGTTGATCCCACCCGGCGGCTCGCCCCGATGGCGGCGCCTGACACTGGCGTCCACGGCCGACGGGATCATGGACGCGGCGGTGTTGATCCGTTACGAGCGCGGATTGCGGCCGGCCGAGAAGCAGTGGCAGCAATGGATGACAGCCCAACGCGACAAGATCTTGCGCGCGTTGAACTCACTCGAACAGGGCGCCATGGCCGAACTGGCCAGCCACTTTGATATTGCGGCCATTAGCTTGGCCTGCGCGCTGGCTTATCTTGACCTGCGCCTGCCCGACGTTGACTGGCGCACGCCCAACCCGCAGTTGACGGTGTGGTATGCCGAGGTCAGCCAGCGCCCCTCAATGCTCGCCACGCGACCGGTTTAACACTCCGGCTTGTCGGCCGTATACCGACGCGCCGGGTTGACCGCCGCGCCAAATTCCCTGAGTGCCTTGGCGCCGATCAGCAGCGGGTAGTTGAAACTGCTGCGGTCGGTCAGGTTGACCTCCACGGTGCGCTTGACGTTACCCAGGCACATTTCAAGGTCGACCACCGGGCGCTTGGCGCTCGCGGGCTCTTCCTTGTCGTCGTCCTCATCAGCGCGGCTTTTGATTTTGCTGATGCGCGCCACTTTGTGCTCGTACACCTTGTCACTCGCGCCTTTGGTCGCAAGCTGGAAACGCACCCATGGCTCGCCATCGCGGGTGAAGGTTTCGATGTTCTTGGCCGACAACGACGCCGTCAGCGCGCCCGTGTCCATCTTGGCCTGCAAGGTTTCACCGATTTCCGGGAGCTTGATGTATTCATAGCGCCCGTAGAGCGTGGGCTCGGCAGCCATCACCGGCAAAGCCAGTACGGACAACAAAACGAAAACGGATTTCATAGTGGCGGTTTCCTGTGGAGGTTGCGGGTTAGACCCCGGTTTGCGCCTGGGTTCCCGCAGGCAACGGGCTCGCAGTCATTGAGCATAGAGGTTTGCGATCTCGCGCAGCGGGTCAACGGCTACACGTTTTCGGGTGTGGGCGCAGCCTATTTCATCGTGTGTGAAACATTTGTCCACACTCCAATTTGGCGTTCTGCGGCGTGCTGCTTATCATTGGCGACCCTCAAATCGTCAAGAGTTGCTTATGCGCCGCCTGCTCACCGGCTGTCTGGTCACGCTCCTGTTGCTGTGCAACACCCTGATTCTGTTTGGTCCGCTGATGCTGTTTGCGTTGCTCAAGCTCATCTCGCCGGGGCGTTTGCGCGATTACAACTCGCGGGCGGTCATGTGGATCGCTGAGACGTGGTCCGAAATCGACAAACGTATTTTCGCCTTGTGCCTGCCAACGCACTGGGACATCCGTGGCGCCGAGGGTTTGAGCCGCAACACCTCCTATCTGGTGATCAGCAACCATCAATCATGGGTCGATATCCCGGCGTTAATGCAGGGCCTGAATCGCCGCACGCCGTTCTTCAAATTCTTTTTGAAGAAGGAACTGATCTGGGTGCCGTTTCTGGGACTGGCCTGGTGGGCGCTCGATTACCCGTTCATGAAGCGCTATTCCAAAGCGTTCCTGGCCAAACACCCCGAACTTAAAGGCCAAGACCTGAAGATCACCCGCGCCGCCTGCGAGCTGTTCAAGCGCCAGCCGGTGACGGTGGTCAATTACCTGGAAGGCACGCGCTTCACCCCGGCCAAAAGCGCCCTGCAACACTCGCCCTATACCTACCTGCTCAAGCCCAAGGCGGGCGGCGTGGCGTTTGTGCTGGCGGCGATGGGTGAACAGCTGGATGCCGTACTCGATGTGACCGTGGTGTACCCACAGGCCAAAATTCCGGGGTTTTGGGACTTGATCAGCGGGCAGGTGCCCAAGGTGATTGTCGACATCCAGACCCGTGAGCTGGACCCGGCCTTGTGGCAGGGGGATTACGAAAACGACCCGGTGTTTCGCGAGGTTGTCCAGAGCTGGGTCAACCAGCTCTGGATCAAGAAGGACCAGCGCATCAGCACCTTGCGTGCCGAGCGCAGCTGACCTTTAGATACCCCACAGCGTACTCAGCGTGGTCAACAGCGGGCTGGATACGCCCTGTTGGCCAAGGTACTGGGTGATCAACGGCGCGAATTGCTGAATCTTGCTGCTCTCCATGCCCAGCGCTTTGAACGCGCTGTTGAGCTGCGATTGATTCGTCACGTTGCTCACGGCCACTTTGGCATCATTGCTGACCGGGTTGATCTGGCCGACCAGGGCTTGAAGCTGCGGGTTCTTGGCGCTGAACTGGCTCAGTTGGGTAAAGGCACCGGCCCCGGTGACTTTGTTGATGCCCGGCACTTGCTGCGTCAAGGCCGTGTAATCATTGGGGGTGAGCTGGTTTTTGGCCAGGCTCAACATCGCGCCCACGCCACCTGCTGCCTGCTCAGGCTTAACACCCATCTGCTGGGTTTTAGCCAGCAGGTCCAGGGCCTGAACGGTCTGCTCGGACTTTGCGCTGTTGCCGCCCTGAACCTGATTCAAAATGCCCGCGGCATCGTTCAGGCTAAAGCCTCCTGCAAACACCGGGCTCGCGGCCACGGTCATCAATGTTGCCAGTGCTACGCCGCTCAACTTCTTCATTGCATCCACCTCTTAAAAGCCAAAGACCACTCCCGGCGGAGCAGTGAAACTGTGTGTAAGACCCCTACCCAAGGCCGTTGTTCCCAATGCCTGTGGCCGGTTCAACGGTTGGCAAGCTTAATGGAAAAGTGCCAATGCCTACAGCAATTGAGGTTTGCCGGTGGCGGGCCAGCGGCTTATAGTCCGCTCGTCGTCCCAATGACGACCAGGTTTGGCGACCTGTTTACCACCATGCGAAAACTCTTGTTTACTTGCAGGACTTTTTGCACCCGCAATGCTGCTTTATGGCAGCTGCGCGTGGGAGACCTTCGGGTCTGCCGGTGGTGTGTTTCCGGTTCGCCAACCTGCGCGCAGCTGCCACCTAGTCGTTTGGCGACGATTAGGTGGGGTTAAATCAAACACACAAAGAGCATTGCCCATGAACCGCTACATCCCGCTGACCGCCATCGACTGCCTGATCCCCAGCCTGCTAATAGACGCCCAAAGCCCGCCCGACGTACTGCACGCCAACGCCGCCGCGCGCATTCTGGCCGCCACCCAAGTGCTTGAAAGCCTTGAGCGGCTCGACCCCCACCACACTGACAGCATCGACCTCAAACAGTTGGCCCACGCGTGCGCCCTCTTACTGCGCGACGGCTGCGACCTGCTCGACGTGATGGGCCGGCGTTTGCACGTCTCAACCTGAGTCAGTACGGGCCGCGACTCACGCAGTGCCCGGCTATGGGCGCTGCAAACCTAGCATTTCTGCCAGCTATACAACCCCTGAAAGCGTGTGGATGCTCAAAGCGTGTTCAACCACTCATTCGGGAACAACGATGAAAAAGCCCCCTCGCTCCCTACCAGGCAGTTACCAGTACGATGCACTGGATCGCCTGAGCAGCAGCAACACCACGCGTCGGTTTTATCAAAACGAGCGCATTGCCACTGAAATTGAAGGAACCAATACCCGTCGCTTTGTGGCGTTCGACGCTCAACCCCTGGCCGTACAACAAGGGCAAGCCACTACCCTGATGGCCACCGACCTGCAAACCTCGGTGCTGCAACACGTCAGTGCAACAGGCACACAGGCGTGTGCCTATACCCCCTATGGCCATCACCCGACCGAAAATGGCATCACCCGGCTACTGGCTTTCAATGGCGAACTCCCCGAAGCCGTGACTGGCCATTATTTATTGGGCAAGGGGTATCGAGCCTATAACCCGGTGTTAATGCGGTTTAATAGCCCGGACAGCTGGAGCCCGTTTGGGGAGGGGGGGGTTAATGCGTATGCGTATTGTACAGACCCTGTAATGATGCAAGATCCCACTGGGCACATATGGCAATGGGCAAAGCCTGTTCTAAGAGCGTTTAAAATAATTAGACCTACAGAAATAACAAATGCGCAAACCACATCGCTTTACTTAAAAACTTTAAAGTCGATCGATGCATTGGGTGCGCCCATGAACTTTGACATTAAACCCTCTTCATTATCTAACAGCGCGCTAGTAAAACAAGCCGCCACCAACGTCAAGCGCGCAGAGAAAATAACCAAACAACTCAATAAACTCAATGCACGTGCTGGCTATACACCGTACAGGGGTAACTTTATAAGTCAACCACGACGTGTAGCCGCAGAAAACATGCAACAAGGCTATGTTCGCGCGACCCAAACCAGAAATCAAATGAACATGGATAGCCATATTCGTAATAATGCAAGCACACAGAGAAATAAAGCCATTAAACTTTTGCGTGATGCACAAAATAATTTAGAAATAGTCATAGAAAATCGCAACATCAGAATTGCACCTTAAACAGTCCGAGAAGTTCGTTTTTTAAGTCCCCTGTGGCTTATCAACCCCAAGGATACGATTTGTATCCTTGGGGCCCATTCAGTCAAATACCCTCAACAACCCATGTGGGTTCATCACAAACTTCTTCGACGCCCCCTCATGAGGCCTCGTCCACGGACTGGGATAAATCCGTATAACCTGGCACGGCTAAAACGCCAAACACGGTTGCGTTTGAAGGTGCGCGGGCCCTCCGCCGACCTATTACTTCTGCCAGCTATGCAACTCCCGAAAGCGTGTGGATGCTGAAATCGTGTTCAACCACTCATTCGGGAACAACGATGAAAAAGCCCCCCCACGCCCCTCAAGGCAATTACCAGTACGACCCACTGAACCGCCTGATAATCAGCAACACCACGCGCCGGTTTTATCAAAACGAGCGCATTGCCACTGAAATTGAAGGAACAAATGCCCGCCGCTTCATGGCGTTCGACGTACAACCCCTGGCCGTGCAACAAGGGCAAGCTACCACCTTGCTTGCAACCGACCAGAAAACATCGGTGCTGCAACACGTCAGCGCGGCAGGCACACACGCGTGCGCCTATACCCCGTTTGGTCATCACCCGGTGGAAAATGGCATCACCCGGCTACTGGCTTTCAACGGCGAACGCCCCGAAGCCGTGACTGGCCATTATTTATTGGGCAAGGGGTATCGAGCCTATAACCCGGTGTTAATGCGGTTTAATAGCCCGGACAGCTGGAGCCCGTTCGCAAAGGGGGGGATTAATGCATATGCCGCATTTGATAATAATGCGCCAAACACTATAGACCAGGACGGTCATTTCCCTATAAAAACCCCTAACCTTGTTAAAGCGTTCCAAAACATATTCATGGGAAGAGTATCCTCGCGGGTAATGAAACAAGCCAGAGCGCGCGCAACAAATCTGGATGATATTTTATCGACACGCCCACTGCCTTTTGAACAGAACGCTCCTCTTGACACCGGGGCAGATGCGTTTACTGGTAGACGCCATCCCAGACTGGAAAGACGTGGAAATATATATTCCCCAGAAGGCATCCAAGCACGTGAGGATGTACAACATTTCCTTAACCTTCATAACGCCCTTAATGGGCCGACAATAAATGCGCCTTCTTCCACCTCAACCCCACGCTTATCCTCATCCTCATCAAGATCAGTAGCGCCCGAAATATATCTTGGTCCTCCTCCCCCCTACGAACCACCACCCAACTACTATAAAACAGTAATATTAGCCGCTAAGCCCGATCAATTTAAACCCTATCTAAACTCCATTCGAAAGTCACAGTAAAACACCAACGTTCATTCAAGCTTAAGTGGCACCCTGCACTAGAGAGCGTGCCACTTAACGTTTTACACCGCACTAAATAACCGATGCGGATCAATCACAAACTTCTTCGGCACGCCCGCATCAAACTCCCCGTAGCCGCGAGGTGCATCGTCCAGGCTAATCACTTCGACCCCGACGATGTCGGCAATTTTGATCCGGTCCCACATGATCGCTTGCATCAATTGGCGGTTGTATTTCATCACCGGGGTTTGCCCGGTGTGAAAGCTGTGGGATTTGGCCCAGCCCAGGCCAAAGCGAATGCTCAGGCTGCCCATTTTCGCGGCGGCATCCACAGCACCCGGGTCTTCGGTGACGTACAGGCCCGGAATACCGATTTTGCCCGCCACCCGCACCACCCCCATCAGTGAGTTCAGCACGGTGGCCGGGGCTTCGTGTTTGACGCCGTCATGCCCATGCCCCCGGGCTTCAAAGCCCACCGCATCAACCGCGCAATCCACTTCAGGCTCGCCCAGCAACGCCGCGATCTGTTCATGCAACGGGGTGTCCATGGACAGGTCGGCAATTTCAAAGCCCTGCGCCTTGGCGTGGGCCAAGCGAATCGGGTTCACGTCCCCGACAATCACCACAGCAGCGCCCAGCAGGCGCGCGGATGCCGCAGCGGCGAGCCCAACCGGCCCTGCGCCCGCAATGTAGACCGTGCTGCCGGGGCCGACGCCCGCCGTGACGGCGCCGTGGTAACCGGTGGGCAGGATGTCGGAGAGGCAGGTCAGGTCGCGGATTTTCTCCATCGCGGCGTCGCGGTTCGGGAGTTTGAGCAGGTTGAAATCCGCATAAGGGACCAATACATATTCAGCCTGACCGCCGACCCAGTCGCCCATGTCCACGTAACCATAAGCACCGCCGGGACGGGCCGGGTTGACGGTCAGGCACACGCCGGTGTTTTGCTCTTTGCAACTGCGGCACCGCCCGCACGCCACGTTAAACGGCACCGACACCAAATCCCCGACCTTCAAATGCTCCACGTCACGCCCGGCTTCAATCACCTCGCCGGTAATTTCGTGCCCCAGTACCAGACCGGTTTGCGCCGTGGTACGGCCGCGCACCATGTGCTGGTCAGAGCCGCAAATGTTAGTCGACACCACACGCAGGATCACGCCATGGTGAATCGGTTTGCCTTGAGGGTTTTGCATCTTGGGGAAAGGAATGGATTGCACTTCTACCTGGCCATTGCCCAGGTACACCACACCGCGATTGTCAGCCATCGTGTTCACCCTTGTTGTTATTGAATGGGGTGACCGGCCAGCCGCAAGCCGATCTGCTTGCAGCTTAGTTGGCACTGGCACGTCACAGCACCACGGTACGACCTCCATTTAGGAAAACGCGCCGTTCAATGTGATAGCCCACACCCCGGGCCAATGTCTGGGCCTCAATGTCGCGGCCTTTGGCAATCAGGTCTTCGGGGTAGTAACTGTGGTCCACGGCCTCGACGCCCTGAGCGATGATCGGGCCCTCATCGAGGTCGTTGTTGATGTAGTGCGCAGTGGCGCCCACCAGTTTCACGCCCTTTTCGTAAGCCTGATGATATGGCTTGGCGCCTTTGAAACCCGGCAGTAGCGAGTGGTGAATGTTGATCGCCTTGCCATCCAGCTTGCGGCACAACTCGGGCGAGAGCACTTGCATGTAGCGCGCAAGAATCACCAATTCGGCGCCGGTGTCTTCGATCACTTGCCAGACACGGGCTTCTTGCGCGGGTTTGTCGTCGGGGTCGAGGGCAAAATGGTGATACGCGATACCGTGCCATTGGGCCAGCGGCGCCAGGTCCGGGTGGTTGGAAACCACGGCCACCACGTCCATCGACAATTGCCCGATACGCTGGCGGTACAGCAAGTCGTTCAGGCAGTGGTCGGACTTGGACACCATAATCAGCACTTTGGGGCGGTAATGCGGCGGGGTGAGTTCGAAGGCCATGCCGAAGGCTTGGCCACGATCCGCCAACCCGCCGCGAAAACTGCGTTCGTCAAAGTCATCGGGCTGGCGGAATTCAACCCGTATGAAGAACCGGCCGGAACGTTGATCGTCGAAGGAATGGTGCTCGGTGACGTAACACTGGTGTTCAAACAGGTGACGGGTCACGGCGTCGACGGTACCCAGTTTGCTGGGGCAATCGGCGGTGAGGATCCAGGTGTCAGGGGCGCGGCTCATGGGGAATCCTTATTGTTTTAATGTGACAACCACCACCCTGGCCCTGCGCGAGAGGGCCAGGGTGGGGGCCAGCCGTGACTCAGGCCTCAACACTCAGCCCATATTGCGCCGCGGCATCCTGCAACCATAGCCACCAATAGTCCGAAAAACTGCGGCGGATGAGCAGCTCCCACGTGGCTTCGCCCGTATGCCGGATCACCAGCTGCGACTTCGCAAACACCGTGCCCACCGCCTTGCCCACCGGGAAGTTGTCAGGGTGGACGTCGTAGCTGGTGGACTTCATCAACACGTCGCGTACGTGCGGCCCGCGCAGTTCCAGCAGTTGCTGCCCGCCGCTGACGTTCACCACCGCAATGTGCTGCCCCGCGAGGGCCTCACGCAAAGCCTGCTCGACGCTGAATTCTTCACCGCCGGGCACGATCAGCAGCCATTCGTCCGGGCCCATCCATTGCAGGGACGTTTCGCCTTTGGCCACCAGGCTCAACGCGACTGGCAGTTCAATGCCCAGCGCTTTGTGCACGCCCTCGCTGAACGCCGGGTCCCGGGCATCGCCCCGCAGGGTCAGGTGGCCCAACAGTTTTTTCTCGCGCACGGTGACACCGGGGTTCTGCCGCCCCTTGCCGATGAGTGCCGACAACCGGGCGTGATGCAAGGATGACTCGGCTTTGGCGCCCGAATCCGGACGCTGTTGGTATACGTTTGCGCTCGTCATGAGATCACCCATCAAATATTCTGCCGTTCGCCTTTGGGGTCGAAAAACACCGAAGACACGATTTCTGCTTCGATCACGCTGCCATCGGCCAACGGGGCAAAGACCCGTTCGCCCATGCGCTTGAGGCCGTCCTTGACCACGCCCATGGCGAATGAGTACCCCAGCGAGCCGCAGGTGTAACTGGAGGTCACATGGCCAACCATGCTCATGGGAATGGCCTGTTTGGGGTCGAACACCAGCTGCGCCCCTTCAGGCAGCCATTGGGTGGGGTCGACCGGCTTGAGCCCTACCAGTTGTTTGCGTGCGTCGCGCACGCAGTCTTCGCGGTTCATGCCGCGCCAGCCGATCCATGAGAACGGCTTGTTACGGCCCACGCACCAGCCCATGTTGAGGTCGTCGGGGGTCATCGAGCCGTCCGTGTCCTGGCCGACGATGATGAAGCCCTTCTCGGCACGCAATACGTGCATGGTTTCTGTGCCGTAGGGGGTCAGGTTGTACTGTTTGCCCGCCTCGACGATTTTTTCCAGCACGCCCATGGCGTAGTCGGCCTGGATGTTCACCTCGTACGACAGCTCGCCGGTAAACGAAATACGGAATACCCGCGCCGGTACGCCTGCCACCTGGCCTTCTTTCCAGCTCATGAACGGGAAGGCGTCGCGGTCCAGGTCGATGTCGGTCACCTCACTCAGCAGCTTGCGGCTGTTGGGGCCGGACAAGGTCAGGGTCGCGTAATGGTCAGTGACCGAGGTGAAGTACACCTTCAGCTCTGGCCATTCGGTCTGTTGGTACAACTCCAGCCATTGCAGCACACGCGCCGCGCCGCCCGTGGTGGTGGTCATCACAAAGTGGTTGTCCGCCAGGCAAGCGGTCACGCCGTCGTCGAAGACCATGCCGTCTTCTTTGCACATCAGCCCGTAGCGCGCCTTGCCCACGTCCAGTTTGGTCCAGGCGTTGGTGTAGATGCGGTTGAGGAACTCCCGCGCGTCCGGCCCCTGAATGTCGATTTTGCCAAGTGTCGAGGCATCCAGCAGACCGACGCTGTCGCGCACGGCCTGGCACTCGCGCTTGACCGCGGCGTGCAGGTCTTCGCCGGGCCGCGGGAAGTACCACGGCCGCTTCCACTGCCCGACGTCTTCAAAGGCTGCGCCCTGTTTGACGTGCCACGCCTGCAACGCGGTGTAGCGCACGGGCTCGAAAATGTGCCCGCAGTGACGCCCCGCCACCGCACCGAAGGTTACGGGCGTGTAGTTGGGGCGAAACATGGTCGTGCCCATTTGCGGGATGCTGACGTTCAGCGAACGCGCCGCGATGGCCAGCCCGTTGACGTTGCCGAGCTTGCCCTGGTC
This sequence comes from Pseudomonas sp. WS 5071, assembly GCF_012985765.1. Classification (NCBI taxonomy): domain Bacteria; kingdom Pseudomonadati; phylum Pseudomonadota; class Gammaproteobacteria; order Pseudomonadales; family Pseudomonadaceae; genus Pseudomonas; species Pseudomonas sp. WS 5071. Next base: position 110,001 of record NZ_JAAQWY010000011.1, read on the forward strand.
GGTGCCAAAACCCAGCGCGGTGTAGCGTTTGACATGCTCGACCGACTCAAACCCTTCGCGGGTGGCCAATTCGATGGCCGCCGCCGTGACGTCGTTTTGCAGGTCGACAAATTGTTTCGGCGCCCGTGCCGTGCCTTTTTCGTGGGGCACGTGAAACAACGCCAGTGTGGGTTCTTCGTAGGTCAGGAGGGCTTTGGGCAATGTGCCTTCAACGGCCTTGAACCCGGCTTCACTGGCCGCTCGCACGCCCCCTTCAAAGCCATCGGCCAGGCTGTCGCCCAAGCGGTAGACGCCATTGATGCCGCCCACGCACACGCGTTTTTGCGGTGCGTCACCGGGCACAAACCCGAGGATGTCTTCGCGCCAGATCGGTTTGCCGCCCAAGTGCGACGCCAAGTGCACCACCGGGCTGTAGCCGCCTGAGCTGGCAATCAGGTCGCAATCGAGCATCTCGCCGGGGCTGGTGACGCTGTGGGCGGTGAGGTCGATCGCCGCCACGCGGGCGCCGGTGACGTGTTTGCTGCCCCGCGCTTCAATCACGGCGCTGCCGGTCAGAATACGGATGCCTTTGGCACGCGCTTCTTCCACCAGCGCACCACGCGGGTTACTGCGGGCATCGGCAATGGCCACCACCGGCAGGCTGGCGTCGAGCCAGTCCAGCGCCACGCGATAGGCATGGTCGTTATTGGTACTCAGCAACAATTTGCGCCCCGGCGCCACGCCGTAGCGACGCACGTAGGTGGACACGGCACCGGCCAGCATGTTGCCCGGCACGTCGTTATTGCCATACACCAGCGGCCGTTCGCAGGCCCCCGTGGCCAGCACCACGCGCTTGGCCCGCACCCGGTGAATGCGCTGGCGTACCTGGCCAATCGGTGCACGGTCGCCCAGGTGATCGGTCAGGCGCTCATGAATCGTCAGGAAGTTGTGATCGTGGTAGCCATTGACCGTGGCGCGCGGCAACAGCACCACGTCCGGCATGCCGCCAAGCTCGGCCACCACGCTGGCGACCCAGTCCATGGCCGGTTTGCCATCGAGGCTTTCACGGCTGTCGAGCAAGCTGCCGCCGAACTCTTCCTGCTCATCGGCCACGATCACCCGGGCGCCACTGCGCGCCGCCGCCAATGCTGCCGCCAGCCCCGCAGGCCCGGCGCCGACAATCAACACGTCGCAGTGGCGGTTCATGTAGTCGTAGGTGTCGGGGTCGTTTTGCGTCGGTGAACGGCCGAGCCCGGCCGCTTTGCGAATGTACTTCTCGTAGGTCATCCAGAACGACTTCGGGTACATGAAGGTTTTGTAGTAGAACCCTGGCGGCATCAGCGTGCCGCCGACCTTGCCCAGGATGCCCATCATGTCGGTGTTCACGTTGGGCCAGCCATTGGTGCTGGTGGCGACCAACCCTGAATACAACGCTTGCTGCGTGGCGCGCACGTTGGGGATTTGCGTGGCCTCAGTGGCGCCGATTTGCAGCACGGCATTCGGCTCTTCGGCGCCTGCGGCATAAATGCCCCGTGGCCGCGCGTATTTGAAGCTACGGCCGATGATGTGCACCCCATTGGCCAGCAGCGCAGCGGCCAGGCTGTCGCCTTCGTAGCCTTTATAGGTTTGCCCGTTAAAGGTAAAGGTCAGCACGTTGCTGCGATTGACGCGGCCGCCATGGGCCAAGCGATGGGTCTGACTCATACCTTTTCTCCCAGCTCGCGGGGGGCCGTTGTCGAGGCGGGCGCAGGCGACTGTTCAGTGAACTGTGGCTGGCTGCCGATGCGATACGTTTCAAGAATTTCGTACGTCACGGTGTTACGGGTCGCGTTGAAAAACTGACGGCAACCGGCCACGTGGTTCCACAGTTCGTGGTGCAGCCCGCGCGGGTTGTCGCGAAAGAACAGGTAATCGCCCCACTCGGCATCGGTGCAGCGATTGGGGTCGAGCGGGCGCGGGATATGCGCCTGCCCGGACGCGTGGAATTCCTCTTCAGAGCGCAACTCGCCGCAATGGGGACAGAAGATATGCAACATAGGTTTTTCTCCTGTTAGTGAGCGACGGCAGCAGCGCCGTGTTCGTCAATCAGCGCGCCGTTGTGGAAACGCTCGAGGGAAAACGGGGCAGCAAGCGGGTGCATCTCGCCCTTGGCCAGGCTGGCGGCAAACACGTTGCCTGAACCAGGCGTGGCCTTGAACCCGCCCGTGCCCCAGCCGCAATTGAAAAACAGGTTGGGCACCGAGGTTTTGGAGATGATCGGGCATGCGTCGGGCGTCGTGTCGACGATGCCGCCCCACTGGCGGTTCATGCGCACGCGGGACAACACGGGAAACATTTCCACAATCGCCTGAATCGTGTGTTCGATCACCGGGTAGGAACCGCGCTGGCCATAACCGACCCAGCCGTCGATGCCCGCGCCGATCACCAGGTCGCCCTTGTCGGACTGGCTGATGTAGCCGTGCACGGCGTTGGACATGATGACGCTGTCGATGATTGGCTTGATCGGTTCGGACACCAGCGCTTGCAGCGGATGCGACTCAATCGGCAGGCGGAACCCGGCCTGACGCGCCATGTGCCCCGAGTTGCCAGCCGTGACCACGCCCACGCGTTTGGCACCGATAAAGCCTTTGCTGGTTTCGACGCCGATACACACGCCGTTTTCCTTGCGAAAGCCCAGCACTTCAGTCTGCTGGATCAAGTCCACACCCAGCGCATCGGCCGCCCTGGCAAACCCCCAGGCCACCGCATCGTGACGTGCCACCCCGCCGCGACGCTGCACCGTGGCACCCAGCACCGGGTAACGGGTGTTTTTGGAGCAATCCAGGTACGGGATTTCATCGGCCACTTGCTGCGTGTTAAGCAGTTCACCGTCCACCCCGTTAAGGCGGTTGGCACTGACCCGGCGTTCCGAGTCGCGCATGTCTTGCAAGGTGTGACACAAGTTGTACACACCCCGTTGCGAGAACATGACGTTGTAGTTGAGGTCCTGGGACAGGCCTTCCCACAGTTTCATCGCGTGCTCATACAAATGCGCCGACTCGTCCCACAAATAGTTGGAGCGCACGATGGTGGTGTTACGCGCCGTATTGCCGCCCCCCAGCCAGCCTTTTTCAACCACCGCCACGTTGGTGATGCCGTGTTGCTTGGCCAAGTAGTACGCCGTGGCCAGACCGTGCCCGCCGCCACCGACGATGACCACGTCGTACACCTTTTTCGGCGTGGGGGTGCGCCACATCTTCTGCCAGTTTTCGTGGTGGCTGAGGGAGTGCTTGAAAAGGCCGAAGCCTGAATACCGTTGCATAGGATTTACTCCAAAACCGCGCTCAGCGATAAACCGGGAAGTCTTTGCACAGCGCCGTCACTTGCTGTGCCACGTCCGCCTCAATGTCGGCATCCCCGAGGTGATCGAGGATGTCGCAGATCCAGCCCGCCAGCTCCGTGCATTGCGCCACTTTGAAACCGCGCGTGGTCACCGCCGGGGTGCCGATGCGCAGGCCCGAGGTGACAAAGGGCGACTGCGGATCATTGGGCACGGCGTTCTTGTTGACCGTGATATGGGCGCGGCCCAGCGCGGCATCGGCATCCTTGCCGGTCAGGCCCTGGCGGATCAGGCTGACCAGAAACAAATGGTTGTCCGTACCGCCGGAGACCACGTCATAGCCGCGTTTGATAAACACATCGGCCATCGCCTGAGCGTTGTCGATCACGTGCTGTTGATAGGTTTTGAAACCCGGCTCCAGTGCTTCTTTGAAGCACACGGCCTTGGCGGCAATCACGTGCATCAGCGGGCCGCCCTGACCACCGGGGAACACAGCCGAATTGAGCTTTTTCTCAAGCGCCTCATTGGCCTTGGCCAGAATCAGCCCGCCCCGCGGCCCGCGCAGGGTTTTGTGGGTGGTGGTGGTCACCACGTCGGCGTATGGCACCGGGTTGGGGTACACACCAGCGGCCACCAGACCGGCGACGTGGGCCATGTCGACAAACAAGTAGGCGCCCACTTTGTCGGCTATCTGACGAAAGCGTGGGAAATCCAGGGTTTTGGAGTAGGCAGAAAATCCGGCAATGACCATTTTTGGCTGATGCTCAACCGCCAGCCGCTCCACTTCGTCGTAGTCGATCAAGCCCGTTTCGGTATTGATGCCGTATTGCACCGCGTTGTAGAGCTTGCCGGAGAAACTCACGCTGGCACCGTGCGTCAGGTGGCCACCATGGGCCAGGCTCATGCCCAGCACCGTGTCGCCTGCATTGAGCAACGCCAGGTACACCGCTGCGTTGGCCTGGCTGCCCGAGTGCGGCTGCACGTTGGCGTAATCGGCGCCGAATAACTGTTTGGCGCGATCTATGGCCAGTTGCTCGACGTTATCCACATGCTGGCAGCCGCCGTAGTAACGCTTGCCGGGATAACCCTCGGCATACTTGTTGGTCAGGCCGCTGCCCTGGGCCTGCATGACACGCTGGCTGGTGTAGTTTTCGGACGCGATGAGTTCGATGTGATCTTCCTGACGCTGGTCCTCGGCATTCATGGCCGCTAATAAAGCGTCGTCGTATCCCTGAATTTGATCCTGCTTGCTGAACATCGCGTTCTCCCGGCGCCAGCGCGCCCTTGGTCTGGGTGAGGGCTTGCCCTTTGAGACCGATGGTAGGGCTGGCGCACAGCGATCAAATGCCCACGCACGCCACGCAATGGTGCGTTTACGACATGCCTGCGAGATTCGCGCTCGCGGCCGTGACGCACGTCGCACGGCCACCCGGCCCCTACAGAGCAGAGCGGCCTTTCGCCGGTTTTCGTGTAAGAGATTTCCGCCACTTAAGCGGTGTCTGTGCACCCGCAGGATTCTTGGCTAAAGTGCACGATTACTTCGACCCTGGAACCGGAAAATGACTGATAAGAGCCAACAATTCGCCAGCGACAACTACTCCGGTATCTGCCCTGAAGTCTGGTCTGCAATGGAAAAAGCCAATCACGGCCATCAGCGCGCTTACGGCGACGACCAATGGACCCTGCGCGCAGCCGATGACTTTCGCAAATTGTTTGAAACCGACTGCGAGGTCTACTTCGCCTTTAACGGTACGGCGGCCAACTCACTGGTACTGTCGGCGTTGTGCCAGAGCTTCCACAGCGTGATCTGCTCCGAAACCGCCCACGTCGAGACCGACGAATGCGGCGCCCCGGAGTTCTTCTCCAACGGTTCCAAACTGCTGATCGCGCGCACCGAAAACGGCAAGATCACCCCCGAGTCGATCCGCGAGATCGCCCTTAAACGCAAAGACATCCACTACCCCAAACCCCGCGTCGTGACCATCACCCAGGCCACCGAAGTGGGCAGCGTGTACACCCCTGACGAAGTGCGCGCCATCAGCGCCACCTGCAAAGAGCTGGGGCTGCTGCTGCACATGGACGGCGCGCGTTTCTCCAATGCCTGTGCCTACCTGGGCTGCTCCCCTGCCGAGCTGTCGTGGAAAGCCGGCGTGGACGTGTTGTGCTTTGGCGGGACCAAAAACGGCATGGCGGTGGGCGAAGCGATCCTGTTTTTCGACCACGATCTGGCAGTGGACTTCGATTACCGCTGCAAACAGGCCGGGCAACTGGCCTCGAAAATGCGCTTTTTGTCGGCGCCGTGGGTCGGTTTGCTGGAAAACGGCGCATGGCTCAAACACGCAAAACACGCCAACCACTGCGCGCAGTTACTGTGCGAGCTGGTGAGTGACATTGACGGGGTTGAGCTGATGTTTCCGGTGCAGGCCAATGGCGTGTTCCTGCAACTCTCGGAACCGGCCGTGGCAGCGCTGACCGCCAAGGGCTGGCGCTTCTACACCTTCATCGGCAAAGGCGGCGCCCGTTTCATGTGCTCGTGGGACACCGAAGAAGCCCGGGTACGGGAACTGGCGGCGGATATTCGCGAAGTGATGGCGGGCTAAGCCCTGTTAGCGGTGTGAGGGGGGTGCGATTGCTGTGCAGTCGATCGCAGCCTCGTGCCTGGGCAACGACGCTGCACAGCATGGCGAATTAATCAGGATTGCCCGAGTGTTCGCTCTATCACGTCGACCGTGGCGCTGACTTGCTCTTGATAACGGTCGAGTTCCTGTTTGTGGCTCAGTTGCAGTTCAATCTGTTGCGAACACAGATTCAAAGCTGCCAGCACCAACAGTTTGTCCCCGATCAGGCTCGGGTACTTTCTTTTCGTTTCGGCCAGGGCGGCTTTCAACATCACGGTGGCGGCCATCAGGGTTTGTTGCTCCCCTTCCGGTGCCTTGATCGTGTAGTCGTTACCCAGAATCGAGACGACATTTACACCGTCTCTGTCCACGCTCATGCGTTGACAGGGCTCACGCTCGCGCGCTCAACCAGGGCCTGAATGCGTGCTGCGGTGGCGCCCTGCTTCTCTTCCTGTTCCATCAGGCTCAGTTGCAGGCTTTCGTTTTCGTCTTTGGCCTGGGCCAGTTCAGCACTCAGTTGAGTGTTGGCGTCCAGCAGTTCTTGCTTTTGCTGAACCAGGTCGCTGACCAGTTGTTCCAGTTTGCTAAGGGATGACTCAATCATGGGGAAGATCTCAAGCAGTTTCAGAGGGCGCGTACGATAAAGAAAAGTCACCCTCTAAGCCAGGGTTATTCAGGCCGCAAAGCCCGATTTAGCTAGGGGCGCCGTTCATTTAGCCCCCTAAAGACTGTGGCAGGCCAACTAGGTTCCCGCCCCCGGTCGGCAAAGCCTGTGGCGCAACATTTTCACGGACGGCATTCAAGACTTTAGTCTTATGACCGATAGGTCATATACACCCCGCATTGACGTCGCACGGACCGCGCCTCATCCCTCAGGAAACATCATGTCTTTACGCAATATGAATATCGCTCCGCGCGCCTTTTTAGGGTTTGCGCTGATCGGCACGCTGATGCTGATTCTGGGGGCTGGCGCACTGCTCCAGATGGGCCAGATCCGCTCTGCAGCCGAGGACATCAGCACCAATAGCGTGCCGAGCATCCAGAACCTGGACGAGTTCACCCAACTGGCATTGCGCCTGCGTGTGTTGTCGTACCGCTTGCTGATCAACCGCGAGCCCGAGGTACAGCAAAAAACCATGGAACTGCTGGACCTGCGCAATCAAGAGATCCGCGTGGCCGAAACGCAATACGAGAAGTACATCAGCAGCCCTCAAGAACAAGCTGTGTACGATCGTTACAAACAGCTGATGGTTCAGTACGGGCAATTGCAAGACCGCATGCGCAGCTACTCGCGCAATGACCAGGTCGATCAATTGCGCGAACTGCTCAACACTGAACTGCTGGAAAACTCCGAAGCGATCAACAAAGAACTCAACAACCTGATGCGCATTAATGGCCAGCAAATCACTGAAGCCAACGAGCATGCCAGCGACATGTATTCAGCCGCGATCAAGCTGGTGGTGTTCTTGCTGTTACTGGCCACAGTCCTGACCATCGTGTGCGCCCTGCTCCTGACCCGCAGCATCACCCAGCCAATCGCTCAGGCACTGGAGGCGGCCGAGGCCATTGCCGAAGGCAACCTCACACGCTCGATCAAAGCGGATGGTAACGATGAGGCGGGTCGTTTGTTACACGCCATGGCCAAGATGCAAGGCAAACTGCGCGATACCCTGCAGCAGATTTCAGGCTCAGCCACGCAATTGGCTTCTGCGGCTGAAGAGCTGAACTGCGTAACGGCCGAAAGCGCCAAAGGCCTGACCCAGCAGAACAACGAGATCGAACAGGCCGCGACCGCTGTCAATGAAATGACCAGCGCCGTGGAAGAAGTTGCACGTAACGCCGTCAGCACCTCCGAAGCCTCGCAAAGTGCCACTGCATCGGCCGGTGATGGCCGCGACCTGGTGCAAGAGACCGTCAGCGCCATCGAACGCATGAGCGGCGATGTGCAGAGCACCGCCACCCTGATTGGCAACCTTGCCGCCGAATCGCGTGACATTGGCAAAGTGCTGGACGTGATTCGCGGTTTGGCCGATCAGACCAACCTGCTGGCCTTGAACGCTGCCATCGAAGCGGCTCGCGCCGGTGAAGCGGGTCGCGGGTTCGCGGTCGTGGCGGACGAAGTGCGCGCACTGGCACACCGTACGCAGCAGTCGACCAGCGAAATCGAACGCATGATCGGCAGCATTCAGGGCGGCACCGAACAGGCCGTGGACTCGATGCGCAACAGCACCGAACGCGCCGAATCGACGCTCAACATTGCCAAAGGCGCGGGCCTGGCGCTGGACACCATCAACACGGCAGTAGTGGAAATCAACGAGCGCAACCTGGTCATCGCCAGTGCGGCCGAAGAACAGGCCCAAGTGGCCCGCGAAGTGGACCGCAACCTGGTCAACATCCGCGACCTGTCGGTGCAATCCGCGACCGGTGCCAGCCAGACCAACTCAGCGAGCAATGAGTTGTCGCGTTTGGCGGTGGACCTCAACAGCATGGTGTCGCGTTTCAGTTTGTAAACCACACCTCACAAGCTGCTCGCCCTCTCCCACCGGGAGAGGGTCGGGGCAAGGGCAAACGCTCACGCTAAAACTCAATCCGCACATCCCCTTTGGGCACACTGCAACACGACAAGATGTAGCCTTCGGCCACATCGTCTTCTGTAATCCCGCCGTTGTGCTCCATCTCCACCTCGCCGCCCAGCTTCAACACTTTGCATGTTCCGCAAATGCCCATCCCGCAGGCCTTGGGAATCATCAACCCCAACTTGGCCGCTGCTGCATGCACGGTTTCTGCCGGGCCCACGCGGATGCTCTTGCCCGACGCCGTGAACTCCACCTGATTCAGTTCGGCCGCATCCAGTTCGGGTGCATCGGCCGCCTGCCCGGCCTGCTCTTCGGCATCGGCCCGCACCTGCGGCGGCGTCGCGCCAAATGACTCTTCGTGGTAACGGTTCATGTCAAACCCGTTGGCTTCGAGCAACCGTTTGACCGCTGTCATGTACGGGGTGGGGCCGCAACAAAACACTTCACGCTCCAAAAAATCCGGGGCCATGAGTTCCAGCATTTTGTGATTCAAATACCCGCGATACCCCGCCCAGGGTTCGCCCAGCCCGTGCTTTTCGCAGATCAGGTGCAAGCTGAAGTTATCGATGCGCGAGGCCATGTGCTCCAGCTCGCGGTGGTAAATGATGTCTTTGGGGGAGCGGGCGCTGTGGATAAACACCATGTCGACATTGGCATTGGTGTCGTAAAACCAGCGCGCCATCGACATCACCGGGGTAATGCCCACGCCACCGCTGAGGTACAGCACCTTGGGGCTCGGCGCATCAATGGCGTTGAACAGCCCAACCGGACCATGCACCGCCAGCTCCTGCCCCTCCTGCAAGGTGTCATGCAGCCAGTTGGAAACCCGCCCGCCCGGCACGCGCTTGATGGTGACGGAAAAGCTGTACGGCACCGACGGCGAACTGGAGATGGTGTACGAGCGCATGACTTGCTCGCCGTCGATGTCCAGTTCCAGCGTCACGAACTGCCCCGGCTTGAAAAAGAACAGGATCGGCTGGTCCGCCATAAAACAGAACGTGCGCACGTCCCAGGTTTCCTGAATCACTTTCACGCAGCGAACGGTGTGGCGACCGTTGGCCCAGGTCTGGGTGGTTACCGGGTTCAGAAAGCTGTTGGACATGCGCTTCTCCACGGCCGACTGCCGGCCTCTTGCTGGCGATTCTGCGCATGCGCCGTGACGGCCATTTATCTATTCGCGACATTCACATGCTTATCGCGACCAGCCCCAGAAAACGGGCGCCCGGGCGTCGGGAACAGGTTGGGCCATGTCGCTCACAGACAGGGCCGCAGGACGCTTGAAACGCACACTCAGCGCCATTGGCTTCACCTTGCGTCGCACCCTTGACCCGCCACTTGAAGGCCGCACCCCATGGCCATGAGGACCACACGATGGACGTCACCGCAACCCTGAGCCTGGGCGATCCACTGGAACCCGCACGCAAGGCCACCGCCGAGATGTTGCAAACCCGCGAACGGACGTTTTCCCTGCCCCAGCCGTTCTACAACGACGAGCGTTTGTTCGCCCTCGACATGCAGGAGATTTTCCAGAAGGAATGGCTGATCGCAGGCATGACCTGTGAGATCCCGGCCAAGGGCAACTTTGTGACCCTGCAAGTGGGCAACAACCCGATCATCGTGATACGCGGCGCAGAAGGTCAGGTGCATGCTTTTCACAACGTGTGCCGCCACCGGGGTTCCAGGCTGTGCACCACTGAAAAAGGCAAAGTCGCCAAGCTGGTGTGCCATTACCACCAGTGGACGTATGAGCTGGACGGGCGCCTGCTGTTTGCCGGCACGGAGATGGGCGCTGACTTCGACATGAAGCAGTACGGCCTCAAACCGGTGAACGTGAAAACGGCGGGCGGTTACATCTTCATCAGCCTGGCCGAACACCCGCCCGCCATTGATGAGTTCCTCGCCACCCTCGAGCACTACATGGAACCCTACGCCATGGAAAACACCAAAGTGGCGATCCAGACCACGCTGGTGGAAAAAGCCAACTGGAAACTGGTGCTGGAAAACAACCGCGAGTGTTATCACTGCAATGCCTCGCACCCGGAGCTGCTCAAAACCTTGCTGGAATGGGACGACGTCACCGACCCGCGTGCCGATCAGGCGTTCAAGGATCACGTCGCCGCGTCTGCCGCCGTGTGGGAGGCCGAGCACATCCCGCATGCCCACCAACGTTTTGGCCTGCGCAACCGCATCGTGCGCATGCCGCTGCTCAAGGGCACGGTGTCCATGACGATGGATGGCAAACAAGGCTGTGCAAAACTCATGGGGCGCATCAAAAACCCGGACCTGGGTTCAATGCGCATCCTGCACCTGCCGCATTCGTGGAACCACTGCATGGGCGACCACATCATCGTGTTCACCGTGTGGCCAATCAGTGCGCAGGAGACCGTGGTCACGACCAAATGGCTGGTGCACAAAGATGCAGTAGAAGGCGTGGACTACGACGTGGAGCGCATGCGCAAGGTGTGGGACGCCACCAACGACCAGGACAGGCGACTGGCCGAAGAAAATCAGCGCGGGATCAATTCCACCGCTTACCAACCGGGGCCGTATTCCAAAACGTACGAATTTGGCGTGATCAACTTTGTGGACTGGTACAGCGAACGGATGCTCCACAACCTCGGGGCCGCCCCCGCGCCGTACCTCAAAGAGGTGAACGTGCAATAACGCGCCCCGTCGACAGCCTGTGCGTACCAGCCGCCGAGGCTACCGGCTGGACGCCCCGGCAACCGGCCTGCTCATCAGATACGCATCTCCTGTTACCCGAATCAACGGGTGAGGCGTTACCTGGCAAGATTTAACGGTGTGAAAACCGTGGTGCTCATAAAATCGGAGCGCCCCGGTATTGACGGCGTAACTGATCAGGCTCAAGCCCGCCAGCCCCAGCTCATCGCACCGCGCTTGAGCCGCTTGAAGAAAGTTCGCCCCCAACCCCTTGTTACGCCAGCCTTCGTCCAGCCCCAGGCTTGAGATATAGAGCGTGTCCGGTATTTCCATGTCGGCATAAGGCGCCAGCACGGGGTCTGTCACCGGCTCGGCGTGCGGGTCGTGGCGCATCACGTAGCTGTGCATCATGCCGATCACGCGCCCCTGATGTTCCGCGATCAGGCAGTTCTCATACGAAAAGTTCACCCCCTCACGCGCATAACGAGCCGTCCCCACCGCCAGCAAGTCCGCCCCCGGCTCTGCGATCAGGCTCCAGATGTAATCCGCGCCCCCTTCAGAGGTTATCTGGAAGAAACGTGCAATCTCGTGCGCGTCGTCATGTCGAGCCGGTCGAAATACAACAGTCATGTGGGTAGGCCTCACGCCTGAAAGGAGCACTCTTTGTAGACCTGCTACCCGGCGCGCCTCAACCAGCGGTAGCGCTCAATGTATAACGGGATATTTCAGAAGGGGCGGTCAAATTTTAACCAGCCGTACCCACAGCCCGCGTACAAAGGGCTACAGCGCTTCACGAACACCTTATCCACAGGCACACCCACAGCAATGGTGGGTAAGTGGATAAACAGGGCTAAACCAGCCGATTGGTCAATTTTCGTACAAACCATTGGAAGCCTTATTCTGCGTGGCTTGTAGCGTAAAGCGAACACCTTATCCACACATCCGCCAACAGAGATTGTGCGCAACTTATGCACTGTGGCCTGGGTTGTGGAAAAGCCCTTGAAACCGCCCATATTCAAGGCGTTAGCATCGGACAGGTTGATAAAAGAGGCAGTTGGCTGTTTTTTGACCAAAACCCTGCATGCCACGTTTTATAAGGCTTACAGAGGATAGCGAACACGTTATCCACATAAGCGCTAACAGACTTTGTGGGCAAGTCTTAGCGCACCACGCCTTCTTCGATCAGGAAGGTTAAAATCGCCTGCGCGCCTTCTTCAGCGCTCACCCCTGTGAGGACGCGCCCGCTGCCGCCTGCGGCCTTGGCTGTCGCGGCTTTCATTCGGTCGGCGCCGCTTTTGGCCTTGATGACCTTGAGGCGCTTGGGCCGGGGCTTGGCAGGGGATAACGTGGCTGTTGTGGATAACTGATCGTCAACGCCTACTACCACTTGAGCCTGGATTTCACCCCGTGTGGCCGGGCCGTAAGCACTTTGGCGACCACTGGGGGCGGTGTTATCCACAGTGGCCATAAAGGGCAACCGCACTGCCAGGCGGCGGCGCTGCCCACGGGGCAAGGCTTGCAACACGCTGGCCACGCCATTGTGGATAGATTCGATCTGCGCCACCCCGGCCACCAGAGGCCAGCCCAGTTGCTCGGCCAGCAGGTACGGGAGCATGCCGGAACCCTCGCCGGTTTCTGCCTGGTTGCCGGCAAGAACCAGTTGCACACCCGTTTCCCGCAGATAATCGCGCAGCACGGGCACGGCATCGGCGTGCGGGGATTGCTCCAATACATGCAGTTGCGCCAGCCCCATGCCCAGGTAGGCACGCAATGCGGGCTCATGGGGGTTGCCGGCGTGCAGGACATGCACGTTATCCCCGGCCAGTTGCAGGCCCATTTCAACGGCGCGGGCATCCTGTTCGGCACGGCGGGCGCGCTGTGACGCAGGGTGTATCCCGATTGACACCAATACAACGGTGGGGATGCTCATCAATCACTCTCCAAATCAAAGCCCCACCTCCTCCGGCAGAGGGTTGGGGTCAGGGTGCGCTTACGCTGCATCACGCGCATGCGTCTGCCGCCACTTATCCACAGCGGCAATCAACGCCTCAAGCATCGCGGCCGCATCGCCAATCACCGAGAGGTCGGCGCGCTTGATCATGTCGCAGGCGGGGTCGAGGTTGATCGCCACGACTTTGTCGCAGGCGCCCATGCCTTGCAGGTGCTGAATGGCACCACTGATCCCGACCGCCACATACACGCGGGCCGTCACCCAGGTGCCGCTGGCACCTACCTGCCGCTCTCGCGCCATGAAGCCCGCGTCCACGGCCACCCGGGAAGCCCCTTCAGTGGCGCCCAATGCCGCAGCGGTCCTGTGGAAAAGCCCCCAGTCTTTAACCCCATTGCCACCACTGAGAATGAACGGTGCTTCAGCCATCGGTATCGCCGCCGGATCCACGTCAACCGGCCCCAGGTCTTCTATTCGCGGCAAGCTGGCGACAGGGGGTGTGGATAACTCGACCGCCAGGGCTTCGTGGCGGGTGTCGCTCACCGCCTCGGCGCATTCGGCCGCCGCCAGAATCACGCGGGGCACGGGTTGTTGCAGGTCGTGCACGCCTGCGCCCGCGCGGCCGATGCACAGCCCGTCCTTGAGCTGCCACACCCGGGTGGCTGGCCGCTCGCCGATACGGGCGGCTAACCGGCGTCCGCGCTCACCGCCGCCTTCGCGGCTGTCGGGCAACAGCCAATGGCGAGGCGAAAATTGGTTATCCACAGCCTGCAACCCCAGCATCTGCTGTTCCGGTGCATAACCTTGATGAGCGAGCACCAGTAATCGGTCTACCCCGGCGTCACCAAAAGCACGCTCCTTGTGTTCACCGAATACCACGGCCAATACCGCGCCTTCGCTGCCTGCCAGGTCATGAGCCATGCCGAGCACGTCGCGATCATGCGCGCTCAGGCGACCACCCGGCAGGTCGGGCACGACGGCGATGTAGAACGCAGGGCTCGGCACCTGATGCAGCGGCCGTTGAACCTGCGCACTGGCCACACGCCGGGTCGATCCGCCTTGCTGGCCACCGCTTCGATCAATGCGCTTAAGCCCCTGCGGGCCGATAAACCCCACACCGTGGACGTTTTTTCGCAGCACGCCATTAGGCCCCATCCAGCGCTCAAGGGCGGGTTGTAAGGTGGCATGCAGCGGGTGCAGGCGATTGCGGGCGATCCACTCGGCATGCGGGTCACGACGAAGCACGTCACTCATGCGATCACCTCCGGGATGTTGTGTTTCGTGGCGCCGGGTGCCGTGGCGGATACCACCAATGCATCGGCCACCAGCTCAGCCAGGTCTTTGATCTGCGGGCGCGGCGCTACCACGCCTTCGAGCATGGCCGTACATTGCGGGCAGCCCACGGCCACCCGTTCGACGCCGGTTTCGCGGATGTCGTCCATGCGCATGTCAGGGATGCGCTGCTTGCCGGGGATGTCGGTAATCGGCGCCCCGCCACCGCCGCCGCAACAGCGGGAGCGGAACCCGGAGCGTTGCATCTCCTGCACCTCCAGCCCCAGCGCACGCAACACCTGACGCGGGGCGTCGTACTCGCCGTTATAGCGACCCAGGTAACACGGGTCGTGATAGGTCACGCGGCCTCCGGTGTCCGGTTTGAGCTCAAGCCGACCGCCCGCGATCAACTCGGCCATGTAGGTGCTGTGATGCTGCACCTGATAGTCACCGCCCAAGGCGCCGTACTCGTTTTTCAACACGTGAAAGCTGTGGGGGTCGCAGGTGACGATGCGGCTGAAGGTGTACTGCGCCAGGGTCTGGATATTGCGCGCGGCCAATGTTTGAAACGTGGCTTCATCGCCCAGACGCCGGGCCACGTCACCGCTGTCGCGCTCTTCAAGCCCCAGCACCGCGAAATCGACGCCAGCGGCGTTCAGCACGGCGACAAAGGCCCGCAGGGTGCGCTGGTTGCGCATGTCGAACGCGCCGTCACCGACCCAAAACAGCACGTGTGCCGCCCCCTTGTCGCGCATCAGCGGCAGGTTCAAATCGGCGGCCCAATGCATGCGCCCGCCCGGTGCGAAACCGCCGGGGTTGTCCGTGGCGATCAGGTTGTCCAGCACCTGCGCGCCTTTATTGGGTGTGGCTCCTTTTTCCAGCGTGAGAAAACGTCGCAGGTCGATGATGGCGTCCACGTGCTCGATCATCATCGGGCACTCCTCGACGCAGGCCCGGCAGGTGGTGCAAGACCACAGGGTGTCAGCGTCCACCAGGCCGTTGACGATGGGCTGATGCGCATTGCCACCGTGTACGCCGAGGGGCTTGCCGGGGTAAGGGCTGCCCGCAAAGTGAGCATCGGTGCCCCCCGCCATGCCCACCACCATGTCTTGAATCAACTTTTTCGGGTTCAGCGGCTGGCCTGCGGCAAAGGCCGGACACGCGGCCTCGCATTTGCCGCATTGCACGCAGGCGTCAAACCCCAGGAGCTGATTCCAGGTGAAGTCAGCAGGCGTTTCTACGCCCAAAGGGGCGCGGCGGTCGGTCAGGTCCAGGGCTTTCAAACCGGTGGAACGCCCGCCGCCAAATCGCTCGGGGCGCCGGTGCCACGCCAGGTGCAATGCCCCGGCAAACGCATGCTTCATCGGACCGCCCCACGTCATGCCGCAGAACAATTCGCCCACGCCCCACGCCACGCCCACACACAAAAGCGCCGCCAGCATCCAGCCGCCGGCGCCTTCGGGCACAACACCCGCCACGGGCAAGGTCAGGGTGAAAAAACTCGCGGCAAATACCAGCAGACTTTTCGGCAGGCGCATCCACGGGCCCTTGGACAGACGGCTCGGCGGGTTGAGGCGACGTTTGAAGACAAACAGCGCCCCCACAAACATGAGGGCCGTGGCACCCAGCAGGGCATAGGCGAGGACACGCTGATGCACGCCCACCCCATGAACCAGAATTGCCAACACGGCCGCCAGCACAAAACCGCCCGCCGTGGCGACGTGGGTGTTGGCCATGTACTTGTCGCGGGCCACGACGTGGTGCAGGTCATTCATGTAGCGCTTGGGCATGGCCAGCAAGCCGCCAGGCAGGTCAACGCGGGAGGGGCGGCCTTGACGCCAGAGGTTGATTCGCCGTCGCGCGCCGAGAAGGGCCAGGCACAGTGCCGCCACTATCAGGAGGGGAACAAGGATGTTCAGCATGGGTGGCTCCCATCAACATTCGGTTTAAACACATGCTTTAACCCGGCCCTTTCCCGATGGCAGAAGCGGGCCGGGTGCCCCTTCAGAAGTCCTTGCACAACCTGAGCGCGTCATAGATCGCCGCATGCACATTGCGCTGCGCCACACAGTCGCCAATGCGGAACAACCTGTACCCGTCACCCGCCTCGCTCAGGCACGGCTGGGGCTGGATCGCGAACAACGCGTCAACGTCAATCTGCCCTTTATTACGCGACCCGGGCTTGAGTGCGTAATACAGCGCTTCGTCCGGGCGCACGCCGTTTTCCACCACCACTTGGTCCAACACGCGCTCTTCCCTGGCCCCGGTGTATTCGTTTTCCAGCACGGCTATCAGCTTGTCGCCTTCGCGGTACACCTGCTCGAGCATCATGTCGCCTGTCATGATCACTTCTTTGGGATACAGGCTGCGGTAATAGGTCGGGAAGGAGGTGCCGCCGATGGCCACGCCGGGTTTGATGTCGTCGGTGACGATCTCGACCTGCGCGCCTTTCTCGGCCAGAAAGTCGGCCACGGACATGCCCGTGAATTCGCAAATGGTGTCGTACACCAGCACGTTTTTGCCCGGCACCACCTTGCCATCAAGGATGTCCCAACTGCTGACCACCAGCCCTTGGGCGGCGCCCCACTGTTCGTTCTGTTCCACATAGGCGTGCCCGCCCACGGCCAGCACCACGATGTCGGGGCGCAGGTCTAAAATCGTTGCCTCATCGGCCGCTGTTCCCAGCCGCACATCAACGTTCAGGCGCGCCAGTTCCAACTGAAACCAACGCGTGATGCCCGCCATCTGGTCCCGCTGCGGGGCTTTGGCGGCCAGGCTGATTTGCCCGCCCATGGCCTCGCGCTTTTCAAACAGGGTCACGTTGTGCCCGCGCTCGGCCGCGACACGCGCCGCTTCCATGCCCGCAGGGCCCGCACCCACGATCACCACGTTGCGTAGGGGGCCGGTGGACTTCTGAATGATGTGTGGCACGCCCATGTATTCGCGGGAGGTGGCGGCGTTCTGAATGCACAGCACGTCCAGCCCCTGATACTGACGGTCGATGCAATAGTTGGCGCCCACGCATTGTTTGATCTGATCGACCTGGCCCATTTTGATTTTCGCGATCAGGTGCGGGTCAGCGATGTGGGCACGGGTCATGCCGACCATGTCCACATAACCGCCTTCCAGAATGCGCGTGGCCTGGGTCGGGTCTTTGATGTTTTGAGCGTGCAGCACAGGCGCCTTGACCACTTCCTTAATGCCTGCCGCCAAGTGCAGGAACGGCTCCGGCGGGTAGCTCATGTTCGGGATGACGTTGGCCAGTGTGTTGTGGGTGTCGCAGCCCGAGCCGACCACGCCGATGAAGTCGAGCATGCCGGTGTCGTCGTAATACTTGGCAATCTGCTTCATGTCCTCGTGGCTCAGGCCATCGGGGTGAAACTCGTCGCCGCACAGGCGAATGCCCACGCAGAAATCCGGACCGACTTCGGCACGTACCGCTTTGAGCACTTCCAGGCCAAAACGCATGCGGTTTTCAAAACTGCCCCCCCACTCGTCAGTGCGCTTGTTCACGCGCGGGCTCCAGAACTGGTCGATCATGTGCTGGTGCACCGCCGACAGTTCCACGCCATCCAGCCCGCCCGCCTTGGCGCGGCCCGCAGCGCTGGCGTAATTGCCGATGATGCGCCAGATCTCTTCGGGCTCGATGGTTTTGCAGGTGGCGCGGTGCACGGGCTCGCGCACGCCCGACGGCGACATCAGGGTAGGCCAGTTGAAGCCATCCCAACGCGAGCGACGGCCCATGTGGGTAATCTGAATCATGATTTTGGCGCCGTGCTTGTGCATCGCATCGGCCAGGTTCTGGAAGTGCGGGATGATGCGGTCGGTGCTCAGGTTGACCGAACTCCACCACTCTTGAGGGCTGTCGATGGCCACCACCGATGAGCCGCCACAAATGGCCAGCCCGATGCCGCCCTTAGCCTTTTCTTCGTAGTACTGCACGTAGCGCTCGGTGGTCATGCCGCCGTCGGTGGCATACACCTCGGCATGGGCCGTGCTGAGCACACGGTTACGGATGGTCAATTTACCGATTTGAATCGGCTCAAACATCGCTTCAAACGCCATATCCCGATCCTCGACTTACAACGGCTTGACGGTAAACAGGCCGTGGTCGTGGCCTTCTTGCGATCCGCTATAAACCTGCTCGGCAACGGTGCGCACCTGGCTGCCACGGGCTTGCAGAATCTGGTCCATCGCCCCCGCAAACCAGCCGGTGAACATGTAGTCGACCTTGCGCCCGACCTTGCCGTAGACGTACACGAAGCACGAGT
Organism: Pseudomonas sp. WS 5071; assembly: GCF_012985765.1. Classification (NCBI taxonomy): domain Bacteria; kingdom Pseudomonadati; phylum Pseudomonadota; class Gammaproteobacteria; order Pseudomonadales; family Pseudomonadaceae; genus Pseudomonas; species Pseudomonas sp. WS 5071. Next base: position 128,645 of record NZ_JAAQWY010000011.1, read on the forward strand.
GTTCGAGCGTCACCGTGGCCGTCCCTGCGTCGAGGTCAATGGCCTGGATGTTGAACAACCCCCAGCCGCGCTGAGACAGGCGTTTCATGTAATGTTCGAACACCGCAACACCTTCAAGGCCGTGGCATTCGGCTTCTTTCTCGCACCAATGCCAGGCAGATGTGTAACCGGCCTTGTAGAGGATCTCGGCGTACGCATCGGCCCCCAGCACGTCCTCGATGCCCCGGTGGTTGTTGACGAAAAAGTGCCGCGGCACATACAGCATCGGCAAGGCATCGGAGGTCCAGACGCCGGTTTCGCTGTCGACTTCGATGGGCAGTTGCGGGGCGATTTTAGCCATAGGTACCACTCCAGAAATTGATTCACTGAGTTGCCTGGCACTGGCGCAAATGAGCGCAGCGCGTGCCTGCGGTCGTCACTCGCCCCACACGTCCTTGAGCACGTTGACCCAGTTTTCGCCCATGATCTTGCGCACCAGGCGCTCGCTGTGGCCGCGCTTGAGCAGTGTTTCAGTGAGGTTGGGGAACTCGCCCACCGTACGGATGCCCAGCGGGTTGATGATCTCGCCGAAGCGGGTCAGACGCCGTGCGTAGCCTTTGTCATGGGTCAGCATTTCGAAAAAATCCTGCCCGTGGCCCTGGGTGAAGTCGGTGCCAATACCGATGGCGTCTTCGCCCACGAGGTTGAGGGTGTATTCGATGGCCTCGGCGTAATCGTCGATGGTCGAGTCGATGCCCTTGGCCAAAAACGGCGCGAACATGGTCACGCCGACAAAGCCCCCATGGTCGGCAATGAATGTGAGCTCGGCATCGGATTTGTTTCGCGGGTGTTCTTTAAGGCCGGATGGCAAGCAGTGCGAGTAACAGACCGGTTTGGTGGAGGCGAGGATGACCTCTTCCGAGGTTTTGGCACCCACGTGGGACAGGTCGCACATGATCCCGGCGCGGTTCATTTCAGCCACGACCTCGTGACCGAAACCCGAGAGCCCGCCGTCACGCTCGTAGCAACCGGTGCCCACCAGGTTCTGCGTGTTGTAGCACAGCTGCACCACGCCCACCCCGAGCTGTTTGAAGATCTCGATATAGCCCAATTGGTCTTCAAACGCATGGGCGTTCTGGAAGCCAAAAATAATCCCGGTCTTGCCCTGCTCTTTCGCCCGGCGAATGTCGGCCGTGGTCTTGACGGGGATCACCAGGTCACTGTTTTCGCGGATCAGTGTCTGGCTGGCGACGATGTTATTGATCGTGGCCTGAAACCCCTCCCACACCGACACCGTGCAATTGGCAGCGGTCAGGCCGCCCTTGCGCATGTCTTCGAACAGTTCGCGGTTCCATTTGGCAATGATCAGCCCGTCGATAACGATGCTGTCGGCGTGCAACTCGGCTGGGCTCATCAGGCGTCCCCTCGGTGGCGATTGCGGCGCCGAATCGTCTGCCGGCGCTGTGGGGCCAGCATAGGCCGGGGGTCAAAAACGGCCGGGTGCAAAAGCGACAGCGCGATTGCAGAAAGCGTCAAGCCACGACAAAGCGCATAGCCGCCGCTTAATGGCCTATGCTGCCTGACTGTTATTTGAGAGTCGGTTCAGCCAGAATCGGTCCCAACTCTGGATTAGGAAGGCGCAATGAAATCGATTCTCCTGGCCTTGGCGTTGATCACCAGCGGCGTATACGCGGCCGATGATGCCGACTACAACCCCTGTGATGCGGTCGAAAACGACCGGCAAACCCTGGCGTGTTCGGTGTTCAGCCGCAACGCCGCCGAGCAGTTGCTGACCGACAACTACGAAGCCCTGCAAGCCCGCATGACCTCGCTGTATGGCAGCAACCCGACCCAACTCAACAACATCACCAGCAAAATCAAAACCGCCCAGTCGCTGTGGTTGCACCAGCGTGACGCCGATTGCGCCGTCGTGGTGTTCCCTGCCACGGCCGGTACCGAGGCGTTCAACATTGCCCAAAACGACTGCATTGCAGCCGTCAGCGACGACCGCTCTGAGTTCTTGGAGTCGATTGGCCAGGAGTGAGGGGCATGACACTGAAAAGGCAAGCCTTGGCGACCGTGCGAAGGCTTGCCTTAAATGCTGACTTTATTACTTGACGATCTTGATTTTCAACGGAGGTGAAATGTCTCCGCTACCATCGATCGTGTAAGTTATTTCTGCATCCTTATTCTCATGCAGCTTATACGATGCTGCTTGCAGGGGAATCCTAAGTGGCTGGTTAGCCACAGCAGTTCCTTTATCGTGTTTAGCCCCAAAATCTTTAACTTTAAAGTCCGTCGTGACGGTCGTTCCTCCTGGCAGACCGTTAATAACTATGATCACTTCCGTTCTGTAGGTTGAGATCGAAATTTCAGTGAGCGGTGTGCTACCGGCAGGGGCAAATACTTGAGGGGCGGACAATTGTTTAGTGCTCATATTCATGCTTCCTATAATTAGACATAAATCGGGCTTTAAATCAGAGCAAGCGATGCAGTGCGTCGCTCTGAGCCACCACTTATCCATGACCACCCGCCGTGTTTCTACTGTCAGAACTACCAGTTCTGACCATCTGCTCCTTTGTTTACTGACCAGGTTTCTTATGACTATTTGCGGCATCGATATCAAAGGCAGCGAAGCCATCTTCGCCTTGGCCCATAAAAGCCAGAACGGGGTGGAACACATGCCCCTCAGCACCAAAAAAATCGCCCTCGACAACGATGAAGACGCCGCTCAGGTCAAAGCCTTCGCGGCCCAGCTTGCTGCGTTTGTCAGCGCCCACGGCATCACAGGCATCGCGATCAAAAAACGCAGTAAAAAAGGCGAGTTTGCCGGTGGCCCGACCACGTTCAAGATCGAGGGCATCATCCAGTTGCTGGACAACTGCGACGTGCAATTGCTCTCGCCGCAAACCTTGACCGCGCAATTCAAAAAGCACGCGTTCGAACTGCCTGCGTCGCTCAACAAATATCAACATGACGCTTACAAAACGGCGTGCGCCGCCTTGTTGAAGGCCTGAAAACGACCTGCTTTTAGGCAAATCAGACATCCAGTCAGCGTGCGCTTGCCCATCGCTTAAGGCGCGACCAGAATCCCTTCACGTTCATGCCTCGCAGAAGGATAAAAACATGATGCACGCGGACTTGATTGATGAAGTGGACCTGGTCAACCAGCTGCGCTCGCTGGGGTTTGAGGTGTCGGGCAGCGCGGAACACGCCTGCAACAGCGCGGTGTGCGGTTTGAGTGAAACCGGCGCGCAGGCACTCAAGCAGATGGTCGAAAAGCTCTACACCGGCAACGCCACACTCTTGCCAGCGGTGCGCCAGGCCATCGACCAACAACTGCTACCGGGGCTGGTGCGTTTCAAACGCACCTGATAGCCGCCGGGTTCGACCTGTGCGCTACACCCTCACACTGGCGAAGGTCGATTCGTTGCGCGCCTGATTCAACGCCGACATCGGCCCCGCCAGCGGGCTGAGCAGCAACGACTGCGGGATCGGCACCAGCGTGGTCTGTTGCGCCGTATTAGAGCCAACGCGCTCGTCGCGTGGCGGGATGCCAAAATACTCGCGGTAACATTTCGAAAAGTGCGGCGTCGACACAAACCCGCACACTGCCGCCACTTCGATAATCGACATCGGCGTTTGCTTGAGCAGTTGCCGGGCCCGCACCAGCCGCAGTTTGAGGTAATAACGCGACGGCGAGCAGTGCAGGTATTTCTGGAACAACCGCTCCAGTTGGCGGCGAGACACGGTCACGTACTCAGCCAGCTCGTCAAGGTCGATGGGCTCCTCAAGGTTGGCCTCCATCAACGCCACGATTTCCTGCAATTTAGGCTGATTGGTGCCGAGCATGTGCTTGAGCGGCACGCGCTGATGGTCTTGCTCGTTACGAATACGCTCGTACACAAACATCTCGGAAATCGCCGCTGACAACTCGCGCCCATGATCGCGGCTGATCAAGTGCAGCATCATGTCCAGCGGCGCCGTCCCGCCCGAGCTGGTAAACCGGCAACGGTCCAGGGTGAACAAACGGGTGCTCATCGACACCCGCGGGAAGGCTTCCTGCATGGACGCCAGGCACTCCCAGTGCACGCTGCAATCAAAACCGTCGAGCAAACCGGCATACGCCAGGGCCCAACTGCCGGTGCACACCGCGCCCAAACGGCGGGATTGACGCGCCTGGCCTTGCAGCCATGAAACGTGTTCGCGGGTAACAGTGCGTTGAATACCGATACCGCCGCACACAATCACCATGTCCAGCGCCGGGGCCTTGTGCATGCTGGCATCGGGGGTCACCTGCAGGCCGTCACTGGCCCACACCTGACTGCCATCGGCAGTGAGCGTGGACCAGCGGTACAACTCGCGGCCCGATAACTGATTGGCCATGCGCAAGGGCTCTATCGCGGAGGCCAGGGAAATGAGCGTGAAATTGTCCAGCAGCAAAAAGCCGATGGATTGAGGCGCACGGTTCTGGGGTTGAGCCCCGGAGTTGAACGACGTCATCGCAGTATCTCCTCACACAATGCAGAGAATGGCCCAGGCGCAGGCTCTTGTTATTGCCCACTTGGCTGGGGGCTTGGCGAAGACAACGCAAATGCCATGCCTAAACTTGAATGGGCATTCAATAAAGCCTGAAAACGACGTCGCAACGGGGCTGGGTGGGCGGTGACGCAAACGGGGTGAACAGACGCCGCGCGACGCGAACTGTGGTCTTGAGCAAATCGGTAGCACTTGCGGGAAACACCAAAGACCAAGCCCTGCCATCCAAAATGCAGGTGAGGCATGTGCGCTTAAACAGGGCGGGGTGCGCTTAAACCATGCACAACGCTCCCCTGCGGCTCAAGAGTCGCGTATTCGTGAAGAGGCAGATGCTTGGGGAAAGAACACTTCGCGGTGATAAGTCAGCTCACTTTCAGGTACGAGTGTAATCAAGCCAGCTTTCTTAACACGGTTGACCGTGATTTTCGAGCCGACATCGCCTTTAAAGCCCGCACTTTTTAAAGCTAGACCAACATCTGAAGACCAGATCATGCCCTTGTAAGCTTTGACAGGCAGCCCTGTTAAATTAGCCATTTGCTGAGGAAATGCACCCTCCGCCAAGTGACAACTTATCAACTCAACCTCATCGAACTTCCGAAAATCAACTCCACGTCCCTCCAACTTCCTAACCAGATCCTCAGCACCGAAATGGTTCTTACCTGAAAACATAGCTGTATCACCGTTCGGAAGTTTATCCCCATGCGCTTGTACTACCAACGTAGCGCCCCGCTTAGACGGATATTCATACTGATACATTCCCTCGGCTAACTTCTGCACATTAAAAGCCCGTTTCACTTTAGCTCCCATTATCCTGAAAACCCTCTTATCCAGGGCAAACGTCAGGTTTTTAATCAGGGAACCCAAGCCAAAAAAATGCCCATTACGATCTACTCTATTAATGGGTTCCCCCCCACAATACCCGTAACTATTAATCCCGCCTCTTCCAAACGGGCTCCAACTGTCCGGGCGATTAAAGCGCATCAATACCGGATTAAAGGCCCTATACCCATTACCCAATAAATAATGCCCGGTCACGGGATCAGCACGCTCACCATTAAACCCCAATAAACTAATCAAGCCACTTTCTACCGGGCGATGGCCGTAAGCGTTATAAGCCATCGAGTGATGTTTATCGGCACCCACAACGTGCAACACCGACTGCTGTAAATCTGTGCCCAATAAGCTGCATTCATCGCTCGTACTGTCACGTCGCCGTTGCGCCAATAACTGACCGTCCTGTTGGAACACGCTATAACGCTGCGTGCCCTCAATCTCCGTCGTCATTCGCGATTGATTGTAGAAGCGTTGAATACCCGCCGTTTGGATCAGGCGGTCGAGGGGGTCGTAGTGGTAATGGTAGGTTGCCATGGGCTTAGACTCGGCTCAGGGAGACCATCAGCTTGCGCTCGCTCGCCCACGTTGACTACTGGCAGTTATGTCAGGTGGGCGCTGGAAACATCCCAGCCTGACACGGGTCGGCAGCCATCAGGTTTAATAGATCGCTACTGTCTTCGGCATACAGCAAGGGCGCTGTATAGAGCACATCGGTAGCACGTTCGTGAAACAGGCAGGAAGGCACCTTTTCACCCAACGTGCAGATGAGAAATGTGCACTGAAAGAGAGTGAGGTACGCTGTAAAAAGGCTGCCCTAGGGATGCTCCGATCAACTTGTCGTGCAGCCGCGGCAAGTTGCAATTTTCCAGGCACCTACAGCGTCATTGGACGAAAAGTGACCGAAAAATCATGTACGGAGAGCTTTTTCGACCGGTTCTCCGTGTT
>NZ_JAAQWY010000089.1:0-608 GCF_012985765.1 Pseudomonas sp. WS 5071
CGCCACAGACCATTTCCAATCCCATAATGAGACGCTATGCGATCTTGGGCTTTGAGGACATGCTATAAACACCGCCAAAAAAGGAGTCTCTCTGACCATGGATACAAAATGTTCGGTCTTTATCGCAGCAAGTGTTGACGGCTTCATTGCCAGGATGGATGGAGATATTGAGTGGCTCCATCGGCCGGAGTACGAGTGCCCTGTACTAAGGGGGCTCACTTATGATGAGTTCATGACAACGGTCGATGCACTGGTTATGGGGCGCAAGACGCTGGATAAGGTGTTGTCTTTCCCTGAGTGGCCCTATGAAAACACGCGAGTCGTGGTGCTCTCACATGGGGAGGTAACGCTGCCACCAAAACTGCGAGGCAATGTCGATGTGTTAGCGGGCGATCCGGTACTTATCGTGGCGCAGCTTGCGGCTCAAGGTCTGAAGCATCTATATATAGACGGAGGTCAGACCATCCAGGCTTTCCTCGCAGCGGGATTGATCAACGAGATCACCATTACGCGTATTCCAGTGTTGTTGGGCAAAGGGATTCCATTGTTCAGCCATCTGGGTGATGAGCGTAAATTATGTCTGATTGACTCATCAGCATCTGATAACG
>NZ_JAAQWY010000090.1:0-604 GCF_012985765.1 Pseudomonas sp. WS 5071
TCTACGGCGTGGTTGCGAGCAAACCCAATCGGTTTAGAAATTATCCAAGCTGATGTTATTGAAGATCCAGCGGGATACAAAAGTGAAGAGGCTAAATAACCATGAACATTATTCTTTCTAAGGCCGTAGTCGGCGCAATGCTCTTTGCTGGTGCCGTATCCGCGCAAGCCGCAAGCTGTCGGGTCATTCACTGGAAACCGGACGCGGTTCTGACGATCAACAGTGCGTTGTATCTCGGTACTCGGGTTGAGCTTCCAGCCGACAACTTGATTCCACCTGTTTCAAGCTCTGAGCTATGGAACGCTGAAGGTGCAGCAAATCAGGTCATGATTAAGCCCAACAGCGACACGGTGCAGGGTAAGTCAGGGATCATCCGTATCTGGACCACAGACGGCAACTCCTATGATGTTGTGGCAAACCGCGCTAGTGGAGCCGCACAGAATGACGTATGCGTGAAGATCGTTGCAGATGGCATGTTCTTCACTCCTGGAGCACGTCAAGCACTCAACGGTCAGTCTTCAAATATGGCAAGAGGCGCAGCGGCGTCAGGTCAGCAGGTTCAGGTTCTTCAACAGCAACTCGCTAAGCAGCGACTTGAGGCACA
>NZ_JAAQWY010000091.1:0-592 GCF_012985765.1 Pseudomonas sp. WS 5071
GCCCCTGTTGCTGTCAAGCGGTTATTTTAAGATGTTTTCAAAGTTTCCTCTGTAACATCAACCACTTGCGCTTTCGATCTCTCGTCAGCGGGAGGCGAATTCTACAGCGTTACACGCTGCTGTCAACCCCACTTTATTCTTTATTAATCAGGTTAGTGACCCGATTAACTGCACACGCTTTTTACAAAGCTTGTACTTATACAAAAACAAAATCCCTGTCTGCGTGAGCAGACAGGGATTTTGGAATTCAATCTTGACGATGACCTACTCTCACATGGGGAAACCCCACACTACCATCGGCGATGCATCGTTTCACTGCTGAGTTCGGGATGGGATCAGGTGGTTCCAATGCTCTATGGTCGTCAAGAAATTCTGTGACAGATCCGTTACTGCATAACGTGCCTGTGAAAACTTGGGACTTCTACAAAAACAAAATCCCTGTCTGCGTGAGCAGACAGGGATTTTGGAATTTAATCTTGACGATGACCTACTCTCACATGGGGAAACCCCACACTACCATCGGCGATGCATCGTTTCACTGCTGAGTTCGGGATGGGATCAGGTGGTTCCAATGCTCTATGGTCGTCAAGAA
>NZ_JAAQWY010000092.1:0-590 GCF_012985765.1 Pseudomonas sp. WS 5071
CAGCTCACACTCACATTGCCAGCTGCTCGGAAGTGACCAAAGCCCCGCACCCGCGGGGCTTTTCGTTCCTACCAACCATTGATAGATTCCCTCCGCCGGCCTGGGAATACAGCAGTCCGGCACAGGCCGCGCCTCGACTCCAGTGCGGCCTTTTCCCATCAGCCGCGCATTTGATACATTGAGGCGTCCTTGAAGGTACAACACCGAAAGGACTAGGCCGCACCGGAGCCTTCCCCGGCGCGGCCTTTTCGTTCCTGCCCTTCCATCCCGGCTCTGCGCTGAACTGACGACAGCCATGCCCCGGCGCTGCCCTTCCCGCCTGACACCACAACCAAAGCCCGCCTAGCGCGGGCTTTTTCATGGGCGCGAGAAAAATATCAACTTATGGTTGTTGACATTCAGCAACCTGTAGTTGATATTTACCTTCAACGCCGCAGAACAACGCAGCGCCAGGCCACCGAGCCGACCGCTCTTTAACAACGCACGCAAAACGCCGCTGGCCAAGCCAGGCATTGACGTACCCGGCGTGGGCGAATCCCACCTGAGTACGCCGTATTGCCTAAGCCACCAGCGGCTGAACCAGACATCGT
>NZ_JAAQWY010000093.1:0-589 GCF_012985765.1 Pseudomonas sp. WS 5071
GGTCAGGTGCAACGCGAAATTGGCAACCTATCGGCGCCGTCACACTCAACCCAGAGAGGGAGCAGCCGGCAGTGAAAATAGCAGCTTAAAAACACGGCTGACGCGACAACTACCTTGCAAAACGCCGGCACTGTCGCCCAAAGAAATTGAAGTGGTGAGGTTATTTGTCCAAGGACAATCCGGCCGCGAAATTGCTACACGGCTCAGTCGCAGTGAAAAAACTATCAGTCGCCAAAAACGCACGGCAATGAATAAGCTCGGGCTACGCCATGACTGCGCACTTATGGAGTGGGCTGCGGAAAGGGGACTCAGAGCTTGACGTTTTGCGCAAACGTCTAAGGAATCTCCGAACAAGCCTTCAGTTATGCGAGAATCCCCGCAACACCTGATCCGAGCCGCCCATGAGCCAGATGAGCTTTTCCGACTTTGAGTACGCCGGCAAGCGCAAGCAAACCCGCCGAGAGCGCTTCCTCGCCGAAATGGATCAGGTGGTGCCCTGGGCAGGCCTGCTGGAGCTGATCGAACCGTTCTACCCCAAGGCCGGCGGCGGTAGAAAACCCTATCCTCTGGAAACCATGCTGCGCATCCA